>JAYUFI010001059.1:0-8456 GCA_043738805.1 Planctomycetaceae bacterium
TTGTACAAAAAGCCTAAGCGAAGGCCGCTGTCGTCCGGATTGTCATAGCCCCAACTCGCACGAGTTCCGTCGGTATGAAAGTGCTGATGCAGCTCCTGCATACGCACGGGGCCATACAACTCGAAGTGTCGTAATGCTCCAACCTTGGGGGTGCCTGTTGTGGATGTATCCGCACCGAACGCGGACAAAAAGTCCGAGCCACTGCTCTGCTGTTGTTGTCCACCACCTTGCTGACCCTGTTGATTCGCTGACCCCAGTTCTTGGTTCAACAACTGAATGTAGGACAGCGCGCGGGTGTCGCCGATCGTCGCGTCCGAAGTTCGCACTCGACCGGTGATGTAATCGACGTCAAGGCGATAACGCCTTTGCGCGTTATTGGTGTCGTCGGTCCATGTCCCATTTCTATCAACTCGTTGTTGACTGTAAGAATGGTCATAGGCCGACATCTCCGGCCAGGATTGATACGACGTCGGTGGGCCGTAGCCATATCCCGGAGTCGGAGCCGCGCCGTAGCCATCGACAGGCATCATGGCACTCACTCCCGGAGGCCCGCCCATCGGGACCGGCATACCCGGAGGTTGTGCCTGCGCCGAAAGGCTGCCGACCACGAGAAAGGAACTTCCCAAAACCGAATTCAACCAGTGCTTTACCCGCATCAGAAACTTCCTTGGACTGCGACGTCTTCGGAGCGATCAGTTACCAACGCACGTCACAATCCGTGCGCGGAACGGTCCATCTTGCGGTTCTATCGTCCTGGCGATTGGGCAAACTGTAGCGGTTGTTGTGAGGGTGACGATTTTTCTGGTCGTAGCGATGTCGCAAGCTCTGCCGACAAGAACGCCGCTCACTTCCACCGAACCGAGCCAGACAGAGCGTCAAATTGAAGCCTGAAGCGCAAGCGAAGGGAAAGGCATTGCCCGCATTCGCTTGCGCTTCAGGCTTTAATGGCACCGTGCGCCATTTGAGCGAGAGCTGGCTCGGCGAGTCAGTGGGTTACATTAGCAACTGCTCCCATGAACTTTTGGAGCTCTGTACGACGTCCGAAGTCTCACGACTTCGGCTATGCCAATTACAAGATCGGCCCAATAATCCAGGGCGCAAACTCTTCGTCACCAATGCCTTGAGCCTCGCTCTTGGTTTCTTCCCCGCTGGCGACGGCGATGATTTTCTCAAAAATTTCTCGCCCAACCTGCTCAACCGACGCACCTTCTAAAATGCCGCCGGCGTTGATATCCATGTCGGCGATCATCCGCTCGTACATCGGAGTGTTCGACGCAACCTTAATACTAGGAGATGGTTTACAACCGAAGCAGCTTCCTCGTCCGGTGGTGAAGACGACGACGTTCGCTCCTCCCGCCACGAGGCCGGTAACGGAGACCGGATCGAAGCCGGGTGTGTCCATGAAGACGAACCCTTTGGCGGTCACTTGTTCGGCGTACTCGTAGACGGCATTGAGCGACGTGTAGCCCGCCTTGGCGATCGCACCGAGCGACTTTTCGTAGATGGTCGTCAGCCCCCCCTTTTTGTTCCCGACCGAGGGGTTGTTGTCGATGGTCACGTTAAACTTGCGGCAGTAATCCTCCCACCAACGCACGCGCTCGAGCAGTTTTTCACCGACAGCGACCGTACGTGCTCGGCGCGTCAGCAAGTGTTCGGCTCCGTAGATTTCGGGCGTCTCGGCAAGAATTGACGTCCCACCGTGTGCGACGAGCAGATCGCTGGCGATCCCCAGAGCCGGGTTGCATGTGACGCCACTGTTGCCATCGCTGCCACCACAGTTTGTGCCGAGGATGATTTCGCTGACAGGAATTGGTTCGCGACGGACTTTGTTGGCTTCGGGCAGCATGTCTTTGAGCAGGCCGCTCGCATATTCGACGGTCTTCGCGATGCCCCCTTGCTCCTGCATGTTGATGACGAGCGGTCGAGCGGCTTCAGGTTCGCCAGGGACTTTCAGTTGGACGAGGTTGAAGCGATCTTGTAAATATGCACCCTGCGACGTTTCGCAGCCGAGGCCGACGATGAGATACGCGCCGATATTCGGATGGCGGCAGAACCCGGCGAGAGTTCGCGCGAGCAGACGATGTTCGGTACCATCGTAGTCGAAAGCACAACCTCCTTTGTGAACCAACGGGACGATACCGTCGATGTTGGGGAAATCGCGGAGCAAGTCTTTGTTGAACCGCTCGGCAATCATCTTCGACGTGGCCGCTGAGCAATTCACCGTGCTGACGATGCCGATGTAATTCCGCGTAGCCGCTCGACCGTCGGGACGACGGAAGCCTTGAAACGTCCGACCGAGAATCGGCTCCGGGTCGGCGGGGACTTCGCTGGAGATCGCATAATCGAGCGTCAATGCGCCCGGTTCCATGTTGTGACGATGGACCCACTCGCCCGGCTGAATCGACTCGGTCGCGTAGCCGATGACCTGTCCGTATCGCCGAACCGGCTGCTGCACCGCGATGTTCGTGATCGCGATTTTGTGTCCCTGTTCGACAATCTCTTGGGCTTGGATTTCGTATTGTCCAACTCGCACTTGCAAACCAACAGGAATTGTTTGTCGGACATAGGCGACGTTGTCGTCGGGATGCAGCAACAAAGCGGGCGAGTCGAGATTCAGCATGACTTCGAGTTCCTGAAATGAAATTGAAAAAGGCTGTCGTTCGGTTTGTTCAAAGAGCGATTAGTCAGCGACTCGCCGGACATGGATGCTGTCTCGCACCGCTTTGCCGTGATCCCACAAGCGGTGCAAAGTGGACGCGTCACCTGCAACGAGCGCATCGCGGAAGGTCTGCAATTGATTTGAGTAGTCATCGAGACTAGCCAAGATCGCAGCGGAGTTATCGAGCAGGATCGGTACCCAGACATCGGGGTCACCGGCCGCGATCCGTGTTGTGTCAGCAAAGCCGGTCGCGGCAAACGAGCGATTGGATTCACACAGCGTTCGCGCCAACGCGGAAGCAACAACATGCGGCAGATGACTCGTTTGGGCCAGCGCGCGATCATGAGCTTCAGGCGAAAGCACGATGACCCTCATCCCAATTCGCTGCCAGAATTCGGTGAGCTGCGAGACGGCTTCTAATTGTCTCGTTTCGGATGCCACATCGACCGGAGTCACCACACAAACGCGACCCTCGAAGAGATCGGGCAGAGAATGTTCCCAACCTTGCTTCTCCGAACCGGCCAGCGGATGTGAGCCAACAAAGGTCACGAAGTTCGGCAGCCCGGTCGAAAGTTCCCGACAAAGATGCCCCTTCGTGCTGCCGACATCGGTGAGAATTGTTCCGGTTCGACAAGCCGCCGCAGCTTCGCGAACACCGGCGGCAATACGATCGACGGGCGTGGCAAAGATCAGCAGATCGGCTTGCGAAGCGGCTTGAGTCAGATTCGTTTCCGCAGCATCGATCACTCCCGCAGCGCGAGCACTTTCTAATCGAGCGGAATGACGACCGACTCCGATGATGCGACGCACCAATCCGCGCTGCTTGGCCGCTTGCGCGACGGAACCGCCCAACAGGCCAACTCCGACAACGACAAGCGTGTCGAACAACAGCGGTAACGGCGATTCATGGGAGGCTGGCTGATTCATGGCGGACGGATTCTAGGACCAGCCTGATCGACCTGCCAGAACTGGGTGAAACATCTTGGGGAGCAGCCACTTCAGGCTGGTCAACACCACATTCAGCGTTCGAGGATTTCAATCGCTCTTACCACTGCCGCTCGAACGGAAGGGTACTTGTCGTCTGACAATCCCTTGATCGCCGACAACGCACTCACTGCTTCGGAGCCGATGGCGGTGAGTGCCTCGACGGCAGCCAACCTCACGGTGCCACGATCGTCTTGAAGTTGCTTCATCAATCCCACCAACGCGGGAGCACTGGCGGGACCGATCGCGGCGAGCGCTTTGCAGACCGCTTCACGCACGCCGTAGTCTTTGTCGTTGAACAGATCGATCAATCGTGGAACCGCCGCTGCCGCACTCGGCCCAATCTGGCCGATCGCTTTGGTACATGCGGTTCTCACCGCACGGTCAATGTCCTCAAGTTGAGCGATCAGCGCGGGGACAGAACCTTTCGCTTCAGGACCGATGCCACCGAGTGCCCGCGCGACGGTTTCACGCACATCGCTGTCGATGTGAGTCAGTTCCGCTGCGAGCTTCGGAACAAAGATGCGTGCCAGCGAACCGATCTTGCCAATCGTCTCGGCCACCGCTTCGCGCGCGGCTTTGTCGGGATGAATCACTCGCTCCACGAGCATGGGCAAAGCGTCTTTCGCGATCGGCCCGATACCGCCGAGCGCTCGCGCGGCGACTTCGATTTGACGCGGCTCAACATCTTTCAGCCAGTTGATGAATTCGGGAATCGCCTCCGCCGAACCGGGGCCGATTTTTCCCAACGCATCGCCGACCTTCAGTCGCACCCCCATTTGCTTGTCGCTGAGCAGCCGCAACAAATTCGGAACCGCTGGGCGAGCGTCCTTGCCGAGCACTCCCAAACCTTCTGCGGCATTCGCTCGTTCAGCCGGAACACCGCTCCCCAAAAGTTTGATCAGCGGCTCCAACGCCGTTGCACCGAGCGACTTCAACGCACTGACGGCCGCTTCGGAAACATAGCTTTCGTCGCTCGCTCGAGCTTTCAACAAAGCTCTCACTGCGCCGGGTTGATTCGATTCGCCGAGCGCTTCCGCCGCGCGAACTCGAAACTTTGACGGCACCGCGTCCAACGAGAGTACGATCCGCCACAGCCAGTTCATCTCGATCTCCTGAAGCCAAGCTCCAACCCGAAACGTGGGCAGCACGATGGTCAGTCGGCTTCATGTCGTCAACTGGACCGACAGTCAACTGAGGCGACTGGTTGATGTCGAGTATCGAGAATATAGTCACCGCGAAATACTATTGACACGAAAACCGTGCGATTGTGATGTCACCGAACTCTCGAACTTTTGGGGCTTGATGATGAAATGGTTGCGTTCGTTGTTGTTGGCCTTCTTGGTGGTTCCGATCGCATGTTTGCTGACATCCTCGAGCCGCAGTGACGACAAACCGGCGAAGGAAACAGTGCCGCTGGCAGACTCGCGCTATGAGATTCGCAAGGACCATGATCCGAACGGCATCGGCAAGTTTTACATGGGGCGTGAGATCGCGCACGTGATGGGCTTCGGTCCGATGGGGCAAGGGGCCGAATGGCTCGAACGAGCCGTTCGCGAGAAAGAAGAAAAACTCTCACTATTGATTAAGTCGCTCGAACTGAAACCCGGCATGGTCATCGCGGACATCGGCGCGGGAAGCGGAGTGATCAGCGTCTTGATGGCGGAGAAAGTTCTTCCAGAAGGAAAAGTGATCGCGGTCGATGTGCAACAGGAAATGCTCGACCGCCTGCGCGACAATCTGAAGAAGATGAAGATCACGAATGTCGAACCGCTCAAAGGAACGCAGAAGACCACGCAACTCAAATTGAGTTCCGTCGACCTCGCCATCATGGTCGACGTTTATCACGAATTGGAACATCCCTACGAGATGCTGCTCGATATTTCTAAATCACTGAAGCCCGGTGGCCGTTTAGTCTTTGTCGAATACCGCAAAGAAGATCCGGAAGTCCCGATCAAACTGGTTCACAAGATGAGCGAAGAGCAAGTGAAGAAAGAGACCGCGTCACCAGAGCTCAGCCTCAAATGGTCCAAGACAATCGGCGTCCTGCCGTGGCAGCACGTTGTCGTGTTTGAGAAGCAACCAGCGAATGAGCCGGCTCGCTAATCTCGATAGAGTCCATGCTGAGAAATATAGACTTCGACGGCACGAGGGATCCGATATCGCGTACTGCGATTCGTCCGGACTCGTTGACGCAGATCGGTCGCGGAGATGTCGATGGCCGGCATCGTGACAAGCTTCACTCGCTCACGAGTCGCCGTTCCCAATCGGTTTTCCAACGCATCCAAGTTCGGCGGTGCCTGACGGCCTCGATTGACAGCCACGACTTCGGCCAATTCCAAGATCGTTCGAGGTTCTCGCCACAGCGGCAGATCGGTCAGTGAATCGGCCCCCATCAAAAAGCTGAACTCCGTTGTTGGATGCAACTCGCTGAGTTGTCGCAGAGTCTCGACCGTGAACGACGGCCCGCTCCGTTCGAGTTCGATATGGCAAACTCCGAAGCCAGGGTTCCCTGCGATTGCCAGTTCAATCATTTCCGCACGCAACTTGCCCGGCGTCAGACTTCCTTCGGGTTTATGTGGCGGATTCGCGCAGGGCAAAAACCAAACTTCATCCAGCAGACAAGCTTCGCGACAAGTTTCAGCCAGTAACAAATGACCGAGATGAATTGGGTCAAATGAGCCTCCGTAGATTCCGATTCGACGGCGGCCTGAGTCCGTTGCCATGAATGCGATGTCCTGTCTTCGTGACACAGGGAATGCGGTTGGGTGATGCGTTCTTTGCGTAGCCATCACGCTCCGCGCAATGAACTGGTTGCTTCACGGGACGCTGTTAGGTACTCGGCTCGTCACTCGGAGCGTGACGACTACGTAGATGCGAACCATTCACGCATCGGCTGGCCGTCTGCAATGCGGTGCGGGCGATTGGTGAGGTCGTGAATCTCCGTGGCGGGATCAAGTCCAAAGCGGTCGTAAATCGTCGCGGCAAGATCGCTCGGGCGAACGGGATTCGTTTCGGGATACGCCCCCAGCTTGTCGCTTGAGCCGTAAACGAATCCTCCCTTCACGCCGCCCCCTGCCAACAGAATGGAATAACAATCGGGCCAGTGGTCTCGGCCAGCGTTCGTATTGATGCGTGGCGTGCGACCAAACTCCCCCATCGCAATGACGAGCGTGCTGTCCAACAAACCGCGTTGATCGAGGTCTTCGATCAACGCGGACAAACTTTGGTCGGTCTGCGGAAGCAAGTAGTGCTTGTGGTGAAAAAAGTTATTGGCGTGCGCGTCCCAGTTCTGGCCCTGTTGCTGAAAGTCAAACACGTTGACGAATGGCACACCCGCTTCGACCAACCGTCGTGCGACAAGCAAATTTTGCCCGCGCATCGCTCGAGCATTCGCAGACGCCGACTGGCTCGTATCGCCGTTCACCGCCGCGAACGGCAAGTATCCGTAACGCTCGCGAATGGTCGCCGGTTCTTGCGAAAGATCGAGCGCTCGTCGCAACTTCTCAGAGCCCAGCAATCGAAACGCCTTGTCGTAGAACGTCCGCCACTGCCGCTCAGCCGACGTGTTCGACTCTGCGACACTCTCGATAGCATCCAACAACCGTCTTCGCTCACCGACGCTCGCCAGACTCTTTCCAGCGGGCGGAGATAACAGCCCCGCCCGATACGCTCGTTGTTCGGCATCAACACTGATCTGTAATGGATCAAACGCCGAACCGAGAAATCCGCCTCCCTGACACGGCACATCGACCACGTTGTGAAACACGAACGGCAACGCCGCATGAGGAATCTCAACGGTGCGTTCGCGGCGGAAGTAACTCAGCGTCGCACCGTAACACGGATAAAACTGTGGGAGCACTGCGAACTCTTCGCGATCACCTTGCGGCGACTGCCGCCCGGTCAGCACTTCGGTTGATGCCGAGTCGTGCAGTCGATTCTGATGCGTCATGCTCCTTACGATCGTGACCTTGTGCATGACCTTCGCCATCTGCGGCAGGTGCTCAGAAATCCGCACACCCGGCACCGAGGTCTCAATCGACTGAAACTCTCCTCGCACATCGGCGGGAGCATTCGGTTTCAAGTCATATGTGTCGAGGTGACTCGGCCCGCCGTAATAGAAAACGATGATGCACGATCGAATCTTCGCGCGTGCGGTCACATTGCTTGCATCTGCTAACGCGGCCTGAGCCCGCCACAATCCCGACAACGACAACCCCAACGTGCCGCACGCCGAATGACGCAGCAATTGACGTCGAGTTTGCGAAAGCGTTTGGAGCATGTGTTCGTCTCTATATTGGCCAGCCTGACGTCGAACCCCCGTAGCTTTTCATGGTCCGACCGAAGGTGCAAGCTCAGGGTCCGAATTGGCCTTTTGCTCCTCGCGAATTGAGGTTCTGCATACGCTGGATTGTTTCGTGGAAGAACTTCTCCATGACGGGAGTTGCCAAGATTTCTTGAAGCTCGCGGATGCCGGGGACTTGCTCTTTGAGGTAGCGTTGTTGCAGTTCCAGAAATCGTTCGTCGCGGCTGAGATCGTTCAACCGTTGGCGTTCTTGCGGCGGCAACGTCTCGGAATAACGGAGGAGTGCGTCACTGTTGGGAAGGTGGTCTTCGATCGTGCGCTGCATTTCGTTGCCGAGTCCGCGAATCAATGCCACGAGCAATGCGGAGCGTTGCGCATCGAGGGTTGGTCTCGATCGGGTGAGTTGCTTGATGGGACTGTCTTCCGAGAGAGCCGACATCACCTTTTCAAACGTGGAACTCTCTGGGCCACCAAAGATTCTTGCATGAGGCGGGCCAAGCGGATGTC
>JAYUFI010001060.1:0-1146 GCA_043738805.1 Planctomycetaceae bacterium
CTCCCGCCGAGCCGTTGCACGTCTACCGCGCCGGCTCGGCAGGAGCCTCGCCCTCCCGCTCCGTGCGCCGCCGCCGTCTCTCCGCCGAAGAACTCCGCGACGCGATCCTCGCGGTCAGCGGCGACCTCGATCGCTCGCCGGGAGGGCCGCATCCGTTTCCGGAAGAGAAGACGTGGGGCTTCACTCAGCATGGGCCGTTCGCGGCGGTCTATGAGCACGATCGACGCAGCGTGTATCTGATGTTGCAACGGATCAAACGGCATCCGTTCTTGGCTCTGTTTGACGGCCCGGATGCCAGCGCGAGCACGCCCGATCGGTTCACGACGACGGTGCCGACACAAGCCCTGTTCTTCTTGAACGATCCGTTCGTACATACGAAGTCGGAAAGTTTCGCTCGCCGGTTATTGACGCTGCCGGAAGAAGCTCGGCTCGATCGCACGTTTCAGTTGCTCTTCTCACGTGGACCGACAACCGAGGAACGAGACTCCGCGAATCGTTTTCTGTCCGACTATCAACGCGAACTGTCCGACATCGCCGAAGCCGAACGCCCGACCCATGCTTGGGCCGCGTGGTTGCGAGTGCTCATGAGCAGTAACGAATTCGTTTACGTGGATTGAGGCGTGCCGATGCCGCAGCGAATCGAGAACATCGTCCGACTTCCCCGCAAGCTGCCGAAGCGACTGCGGCAGTTTTTTTGGGACATGCACTTTCATCGGCTCGATGGAGACAAGCACGGTGATTTCGTCGCGATGCGAATTCTAGAAGCGGGTGATTGGGAGAGTCTCAAATGGTTGTGCCAAACGGTGGGCGATGATCCGCTCAAGCAGTTGGTTTCGAAGTGTCGCGGGGCGGGACTGTCGCGCGAGCAACTGCGATTCTGGCAAGCAATGTGGAAGTTGCCCAAGCAGACGGTCGATGCTTGGCTGAGTGAACCGGGGCGCGAAATCTGGGATCGACGAGCGGGCTGAAATGACGACTTGGCATCACAACGTGATTGGCATTCGACAGCAGTCCGCTCTAACAAAGCTGGGGCCGATCCTGCGTTCGTATGGAGCGTACTTAGCGGGCGGAACGGCACTGGCGTTGCAGTTGGGTCATCGTCGCTCTGTCGATTTCGATTTTTTTGTGGCAGGGTCTCAATTTGAT
>JAYUFI010001061.1:0-3207 GCA_043738805.1 Planctomycetaceae bacterium
GGCCAACGACACCTTGAGTGGTGGTAATGGTGCCGACTTAATCACCGGTGGGCTCGGCAACGACAGCCTGCTCGGCGGTGACGGAGCGGACTCGATCACCGGCGATGACGGCAACGACACGATCATCGCAGGCAACGGAGCGGACACAGTTGATGCCGGTAACGGAGCTGACAGCGTCGAAGGGAACAACGGCGAAGACTCGCTCCTCGGCGGCACTGGCGATGACACGATCAACGGCGACGGTGGCACCGACACGATCTTCGGCGGTGACGGCAACGATTCGATTCTCGGCGGCGAGTTCAACG
This sequence comes from Planctomycetaceae bacterium, assembly GCA_043738805.1. GTDB lineage: Bacteria > Planctomycetota > Planctomycetia > Planctomycetales > Planctomycetaceae > SXKJ01. Next base: position 306 of record JAYUFI010001061.1, read on the forward strand.
ACAGCATCTTCGGCGAAGCGGGCAACGACACGATCGACGCTCAAGCGGGCGACGACACCGTCGATGGCGGCACGGGGAATGATTCGCTACTGGGCGGCACCGGCAACGACTCACTCATCGGCAACGTCGGCAACGACACGCTCAATGGCCAAGAGGGCAACGACACGCTGAGTGGCGATGACGGCAATGATTCGCTGCTAGGAGGTTCCGGCAACGATTCGATGAACGGAGCAGCGGGCGATGACATCCTGAGTGGCCAGGGTGGTAATGACTCAATCGTTGGTGGCGGCGGAGCAGACAACATCGACGGTGGCGACGGCAATGACCTCGTGCAAAGTCTCGCCGCAGGGATCGTCGTCAACGATTTGACGATCACTGAAGGGGACACCGGGACGTTTACCGTGACGTTCACCGTCGGTTTGACTTCAGCCGCGACGCAGACCGTCACTGTCGATTACGCGACGGCAGCGGGAACGGCACTGGTCGGTTCGGACTTCTTGAGTGCCTCCGGCACATTGACCTTTGCCGCAGGCGTGACGACTCAATCGGTGTCGGTCCAGATCGTCAACGACACAACGACCGAAGGAGTCGAGAACTTCACACTCAACTTGTCGAACGCCGTGAACGCGGTGCTGATCGACAACCAAGGCTTGGCAACGATCAATGACAACGACACACCCACCGGAGTGTCGTTGGCCGCGCGAGCGAACGTGAATGCAAGCCGATTGGCCGACAACAACGATGAGTCGGCCATTATCGTCAATCCCTCGAATCCACAGCAGTTGTTTGTCTCTGCCAACAATGGTCGAGGCGGATTGTTTGCGGCGCGTAGCACTGATGGCGGTCTGACATGGGGACCGAGTTTCGGTGCCGACTTTGTCGTTGCCGACGGGAATGATGTTTTGCCGACTGCGTGCTGCGATCCCACGTTGGCTTGGGACGCGCTCGGCAATTTGTTCTTGGTTTATATCGACAACAACTCGTTGAACACTCAGGTTGCCGTGAGCACCGATGCCGGGCAGACCTTCCGGCTTGTCACCACCTTGGGAGCCAACGGCACCGATCAACCGACGGTGACCGTGGGGCCTGGAACTGGTGGAGTGGGCAACACCGTTTGGATCACCAACGATGACGGCGGTATCGTCATTCGGGGAGCGCAAGTGACCGGCTTAGGAGTCATCGGCCCGTTCAGCGCTCCCCAAGCAACGGGAGTCGCGCAGTTCGGCGACATCACGGTTGGTCCAAATGGACAAGTCACTGTCACGGGGCAGACCAACACGACGATGCTCAACCAGACTGATCCGGATGGGCTCGGCCCACAGCCACTCGGGGCTGTGACGAGTCTGTCGGTAAATGTTGACACATTCGATGCCGTCACACCTCAGACGCGTCGCTCAGTCGATGCAGAACAAGGTTTGGCCTACGACCGCAGTGGCGGAGCCTTCAATGGTCGGCTCTACACGGTCTACACGGACGAAATACCGGATGAGTCGAACAACACGGAGATTTTCTCGCGGTTCTCGACCAACAACGGTGCGACTTGGAGCACGCCTGTCCGAGTCAACGACGACGCCACGACGCGAGCTCAAATCTTCTCGAAGATTGCCGTTGATCAAACGACTGGTGCCGTTGCAGCGGTGTGGCAAGACGCTCGCAACGATGCCGGAAACACACTCGTCGAGACGTTTGCCTCTGTCAGCATTGATGGTGGCTTGACCTGGGCACCGAACATCCGCATCAGCAACGGTCAGACGAATGGTCAAGTCGGAGCGACTGGAGGACAGCAGCTTGGTGATTACATCGGGCTGACATTTAACGCGGGCCAGTTGCACGCATCTTGGGCTGACAACAGCAACAGCACAGGAGACAACCCGGATGGAACTCGGCAGCAACTTGATACCTACACCGCTCGCGTAACGGTCACGATCAACTCCGTATCGGGAGGAAATGGCAGCTTCACGGCTGGTTCGTTGGCAGCAACGTCGGATGTGGGAGACACGCTCACTGGCAGCAACGGCGATGACGTCATCATTGGTGCGAGCGGAGACGACGTCATCAACGGGGCGTTGGGCAACGATGTGATCTTCGCCGCTGACGGTAAAGACACAGTCTTCGGTGGAACCGGGAACGACACGCTGCATGGCGAAGGGGGCAATGATTTGCTCAATGGCCAAGGGGGCAATGATTCGCTCGATGGTGGTGCGGGGGATGATCAATACGTTTGGCAAGGAGGCGGTTCGGGCAAGGACACGGTGAGCAGTTCGTCGGGTTTTGATACTGCTCAGGTCAACGGCAATGGATCGAGCAATGTGCTCGTGGTCGGTCAAGATGCGCTCAATCGACTCACGATATCCGAAGCGGGTTCGCAGCTTGTTGTCGACGGCTCGATCGTCAACGTCATCGTGAATGGTGGCAACGGCGATGACACGATCACGGTTGGGAATCTCGCTGGCGTCACGGCGAGCGTGCTTTCGATCAACGGCGGCGTGGGAGACGACACGCTGAGTGCTGCGGGCTCGTCGTTGGGTGACGTGCGGCTGTTGCTGAGTGGTGGCGTCGGGATCGACTCGCTCACGGGCAGCAACGGCAATGACACGCTCGATGGCGGTGACGGGAGCGACACGCTGTTCGGCGGACTCGGTAACGATTCGATCTTCGGTGGTGCGGGCCTTGATCGTATGAATGGTGACGCTGGGGATGACACGCTCGACGGCGGCGATGACAACGACGTGATCCGTGGCGGTGATGGGAACGATTCAGTCACCGGCGGCAACGGCGATGACAGCGTACTTGCTGGCAACGGTAACGACACGGTCTTGGGTGGCTTCGGTGCCGACACGCTCAACGGCGAAGCGGGGAACGATTCGCTCAGCGGTGAATCGGGAACGGACTCACTCAGCGG
>JAYUFI010001062.1:0-1144 GCA_043738805.1 Planctomycetaceae bacterium
TTGTTCTGCGCGATCAGCTCGCGGATTCCTTCCGACGCTACAAAACGAGTCTCCGGCAGACGGAGCGCCTCCAGCAGTCGATTCTGCCGAACACGGAAGAGAATCTAAAACTCGCGAGGCAGCTCCATGCGGCGGGCGAGACCGGTTTCGCACCAGTGCTCGTGGCTCAGCAAGCGTACTTTGAAAGTCAGGTGGCTTATGTGGAAGCGCTGACGGAACTGCACAAAGTCGTCACCGAAATCAACGGTCTGCAACTGACGGGCGGCCTGAACCCCGCCGCCATCGGTTCGGCGATCCAAACCCAACCGGGTGGCTCTGCCCAGCGTCAGCGCGCCTTGCTCAACGAAGTTCAGGACCGTGCCGCGAAGCAACTTTTACCCGCAGCACAAATCGGACGGTGATGAATTTCGGGATGCGGTGCGAATCGTTTGCGTGACGAGTCATTCGTCATCGTGTTGTCTGACGGACGGCGCAGGCCGGTCGATGTGACAGGTGGAAGTTGCTGATGCTGAGGATTGACGAAGGGCATTCAAGACGACGGCCCGCAACGTCCGATGGGTATGGATACTGCTTTCTTCGTTGAGAGAATTGGCGTTCGCCGTTGACAGGGTTCAGAAACCACACATAATCCTCCGCAGTTGTTGTCAGGAGTTGGATCGTGAATCGTCTGGTCTCATTGGTGATGCTCGTTGCGTTCGCTGCTCAACACTTGATTTGTTGTTGCAGTGGAACGGCGGCGCACTCGTGCGACCACGATTATTCCATTGCCGAAACTGTCTGTGCGATCGAGCACAACCACGACGAGCACGATGCAGACGAGTGCGATCACGAACATTTGCCGCTGCTGGACTCCGACCATTCGGACCACGAAAGCTGTCCCGGCGACCATTCGCATCAGCACCACTACTGCATCGGGACGCATGTCTTCTTCCTGTCGGCTCCGCGAGCCGAGATGCCTGCTTCGATCATGCACCACGATTTCGGTTTCGGATCGTTGGATGTCTCGATCCACGGCCTGATGACCTCCTTGGCGGCAGCGAGTCGCCACGGCGTTGACTCCGGTTCGCCACTTTCTTCGTGTCCGCAGCGATCGGCGCTCGGCGTCTATCGCATCTAAAGCGGCCCTTTCCTCACGCGCCTTGTT
>JAYUFI010001063.1:0-8430 GCA_043738805.1 Planctomycetaceae bacterium
TTCGAGCAGAACGTCGCCGAAGTTTTTGATGTGCAACTTCTTTTCGGCTTCCGCAACCCCGCGATCATCGGCTTCGCGAAGGAAACCATCGAACGAGCGAGCGTCATGCCGCCGCTGTGATCGATTCAACAACGACTCAGGGAGAAGAAAAGGTGCCGGAGAAGAAAAGGTGCCGGGAACCAAATAGTGGCACTTGACCTTTTTCCTCCTTTTTCCTGCTCAAAACCATGAGCGTTGCCGAAATTCCGATCGCATTGGAGCGTGAAAAGGTCTCGCAATTTTGTAGCGAGCGAGGGATTTGTAAGCGGAGTCTGTTCGGATCGGTACTGCGCGACGACTTCGATCCAGAACGCAGCGATGTGGACGTGCTGGCGGAGTTCTCGCCGGACGCACACCCCGGACTCAAGTTCTTTGGGTACGCTGACGAACTGGCCGAGTTCATCGGCCATAAAGTCGATTTCAACACGGCAGGATGGCTGAGCAAATACTTTCGTGACGACGTGATCCGCGAGGCGGTGGCGATCTATGAGCAAACATGATCCCCGGGTCACGCTCCGCCCGATCGCGGATTACGCCCAGCGGACACAAGAACTGTGCGAGGGCAAGTCACTCGACGATCTCGTCTCAGACTGGCGCAGTGTGCTGGCCTTTGAATGTGCGCTGGAAATTTTGGGCGAAGCCACCAAGCGGCTGCCGTTCGAACTGCGCGAACGTTATCCGGCCGTCCCTTGGACGCTCGTGGCGGGAGTGCGCGACCGCGTGAGCCACGGTTACGATGCGATTGACTACCAAACACTCTGGGATGCAGTGCAACTTGACCTGCCTTTGCTCGTCGAGACGGTCCAGGCGATGCTCATAATAGGCTCTTCCGGGGAGGTTGAGAACTGGCGCGAAAGGATGCCCTCGTTTAACCGCCAGCCGCAGGCGTGCGCGTTTTGAAAATCCGGCGGACATGGGGAACGCTCCGATACGCGCACGCCTGGCCGTTAGACAACGAGCCTTGTCGAGACCTCCCCGAAGCACCGGAAGAGCTCTGAGGTTTATCGTCATTCCAGGCGACTCTGGCAGCTTCGCCTTGGTGGTTATCGTCGCTTGTTAATCGCCTCGCGGGCTTCATCGGCGGTGAGTTTGTCATCGCTGTTGAGGTCGAGTTGTTTGAAGATGGGGCGGAGACGCAACGGGACTTCGTCGAGCGCGAGTATCCCATCTTTATTGGTGTCGAGCTTCTTGATCTGTTCCAGGATGTTTGCCAGGACCAATGTGGGACGGTCGGTACTGGAGTCGTTTGATGCAGTGGTTTGCTTGGCTCGACCGGCGTCGAAGGCGGCTCGCGGGACTGAGATGTCGAAGTAACCGATCAGCATTTCGTCCCAAGTTTGCTCACCCCAGCGGACGGTCGCGTTGGGGTTCGGGTTGTTCGGGTTGCGTTCCGAGTTGTCGTAGTGCGCGGTGCAATGCAACGAAGCTCCCGCCGGGACGTTGAGCGGTTCGGCGAGTTGATACGACGTCTGCCAATTGAAGTCGTAGCGCGGAACATCCAAGATCGTTTCGCGGTGATTGTCGGCGGTCACCAATTCATAACGGAACGATTTTCCTCGGACGTGCATGTGCGGCATCAGATTCAAAATTTGCACATCGAGCGGCGAACGGGGCGAGTCCGCTTCGACCTTGTGATTGTGGACGTTCGGCGGAATGACGAGGCCATGTGCTTGCCGCGCCTCGCTAGTCATCACCGCATGAGTCACCTTGGCCGGATCAGCGAAACACAAACCAATACGGCTGAGATCCGTGGTCGCTTTGCCGTTGGGCGTGTAATGAATTTGGAAGATGAACTTCGCTCCGGCAGGGACGAGCTTCGCCATGCCAGCGGGATATCGCTGCGGTAAGAAGCCGGGAACATACGCGGCGAGAAACGCTCCCTCGCCGTTGAACCGACGCAGCTCACCTTCGGTCTTCGCGAAGACCAACACGTGATGCACGACCGAACGCTCGCCCGGCTGAATCTCGGCGACATCGACCCATTTGTCTTCGGTCAGTTTGGGATCAACCACGAAGTACTGATACCGCACCGTTCCAGAAGCCGGGACATCGAACGGCTTGTCACGCATGGTGATGACCATGTCCGGCTCGCGCGGCAACTGCCAGCCGTCGATGAATGTTTTCGGGACCGGCAGATCGTTGCGGTCTCCTTCGGGAGCACCGGCTTTGACCCAGTCTTGAATGAGCCGCTTTTCCTCATCCGGCAAACTGCGAGCGTTTGAGAACTTGCCATGTTGCGGACTCGCGTGCCACGGCGGCATGCGGTTGTCTTGAACAACCTCGGCAATCATCTCGGCCCAGCCGACCACCTCGTCGTAACTGCTCATTGCGAACGGAGCGACCTGCCCCGCTCGATGACACGTCACGCAGCGGTCCTGAAGGATGCGAGTGATTTGCTTCGAGTAAGTCACTTCGCTGTTCGCCTTCTGCGCACGCACTTTGCCGATGAGGCAACCTTCAACATCAGTCAGCGGCTCGCTGACTGGCTTGTCGGCCAAGAGTTCCTCGACCGCGATCTTCAGGTCTTGCCGCTTTGCCGCGTCACGTCGAAAGCCGATTCCGTCTTGATCATCAATCCGACCGACGTAGCGCACTTTGCGATCGCGATCGAGCACGATCACTTCTGGCGTTCGCACGGCTCCGGCTGCGTCAGCCAACTTGTTCCCGGCATCCTTCAGCAACGGAAATTCAATCGCCTGCTCTTTCGCCTGAGTGGCCAGTTCCGCGAGCGAGTCCTGTCGATTGGAGTTGATCCCCAAGATCGCGACGCCGCGCGGCTCAAGCTCTTTGGCCAAACGGTTCAACTTTGCCACTGCGATTTTTGCGAGCGGACATTCGGTCCCCAAAAACGCCAGCACGACAACCGGCTTGTCCTTGAAGTCATCCAGCGAAACGCCCGCCCCGCGATAATCGGTGAGGCTTGCAGTCGTCACCGCTCGACCGAGTGTTGCTTCGCGAGACGCTTCCGCGCCGATCACTTGTTGTGAGAACAGAAACACCGACAAGCACACAACCACGACAACGGAGGAGAACGGACGGGCCATACAAAACTCCTTGCGAAATCAATGAGCCGAATCGTCTGAGAGACGGCGATCAGTTACGCAAAGTACCGGAACAATTTCGTTTGGGTTTCGATCGCGTCGTCACTGTAACCCGATGCGTCAGCGAGGGCGGCCAGTAACACAACGAAAACCGAAATGAGTTTCATAGTTCCGAGGCTCCGAGAAAACCATGTTGGGAAAATCTGGCCGTGATTTGAAAATGCTGACTCACGGCTCTGCCCACCGAAAGGTTATAATGCGTACCGTACACTCGGCACGAGCCTTGGTCGATGAAACATCGGGGCCGTGGCTTGCGTCCCGAACCGGTCCAGCCGAGAGATCAACACTCGATTGGCCTGCGACGATCCACTCGGCCAGAGCCTTGCCCACGCCACCCGTGTCGGAGATGCCGTGAGCACAGAAGCCACACGCAGTCCCCAAGCGACGCACCTCGCGCGACGGGCCGAGCAAGAACTGGCCGTCGGGTGTGAATGACTCCAGGCCATTGACTCTTTTCGCCAACTCCGCCGTCGCCAGACACGGAATTCGTTCGGCCACCGCGCTGCGGAGTTGCTAGAAGTGGCTGGCATCGAACGTCTAGCGCGTTCCGGCTGATCCATCAAACCCGAAAATCATGATGTGGCAGAACACCAGGCTGGTGCTCTGCTGCTGATTGCGAAGTAAGTGTCACTCACTGATGTCGGCTCATTCTTTCCGTGTGGTCTGCGGCGACGTAGAGTGCGGGCGACAACGCAGCGAGTATCGGATAGCAGTCTGTTGAAGAATTGTGGCACGCCGCTCCGTGTCGTGAACAGCAAGCAAAATCGTCGGAGAGTGACCGTCACTCTCGATGTGGAGCGTCGGGCCACAATTCTTCAACAGGCTGAGAGGACAACTCCCAATGCCGACCCCTTTATTAGACCGTGAAGAATACATCGAGCAGACGCACTTCTTCCGCGTCTTCGCGGAGCGGCTGCATGAAAACGTGCCGTCGCAGGAGATTCTGCTCACCGTTCAAGAGGAGATTCTCAGCACAACTAAGCTGCCGATGGCGATCGACTTCTTACGGAGCGAGATCATCCTGACCGGTCGCATGAGTGACGCGATGGCTCGGCTGGAACATTACTTCGCGCCGTTCCAAGCCTTCATCATGCGACAAGCGGAGCAAGAGGATAAATCGCGTTTCGACCAGTTCATGGCCTTGGACATCCTGCAAAAAGAAGCCGAGCACCGCGCCAACAATCCGACTCCGGCAGGGTTATTCATCTATCAGTTCGAGTGCTTGGCTCGCAACCGCTTGGGCTACAACGATGGGCTGATCGCGATTGCGGGCGACCCGATGTACGGCGATGAATGGCGCGACTGGTTCATGCTACTGCGTCGTGAACTCGGCACGTCGGACTTCGCGGACCTGCTTTATGTTCGCTCGGAGTTCTTCGTCGAAGACCGCCGCCGAGCCACTCGCGATGCCGACTTCAACGTCTCATACCCGCTGCTGTTCGGAGTTCGTGAAGGCCGCATCGCCAAGGCACATCGTAAAAAAGAGCCGCTCTACATGTTCGCCGCATTGCAGCGGCAGCTCGGATATCCCTCGGTTCCGCGTTTCAAGCCGAAGTCCGACCAGCCTGCGATTCATCCGGTGCTCGAACAACGTCTGCAACGGATTGAGCAATCCATCAAGCTGGTCCAAGCCGAACAAAAGGGAGGACTCGACCTGTCTCAGTTCTACAAGAAGCCGGATGAGGATGTCTTCGAGATCACTTAGCTTGGCGAAGCCGCAATACGTAGCCGTCACGCTCCGCGTGACGAGCTGAGTGCTTCACTGAGCATTGTTAAGCATTTGGCTCGTCACGCGGAGCGTGACGGCTACGTAGAGTCCTGCCGAGGCAACGACTCGCGCCAACTTACCCGACTCGTGCGAACACTTCCGACACTTTGACGCGGCACGCGGACCAAGATGGGAAGAAGCTGCCGAGCAACGCCGTGCCGCCGCCGACCGCGAAGCCCCACCACCATGCGGCGGTCGGGATCAGGAATTTCGGAAAGAAAGCGATCGGAAATGGGATTCCTCCCACCACTTGATTGACCAAGAACCACGAACCGCCAGCGCTGATCACGCCCGAGAGAACGCCAATCAACAGTGCTTCGCCGAGAACGAGTGTCATGATTTGCGACGGGCGAAAGCCGAGTACTTTGAGCACCGCGAACTCCGTCTGCCGTTCACGCACACTGATGCTGATGGCGTTGGAAATTACGAGCGACAGCGTCACCAAAATTGCCGGAGCCAATAGAAACCGCATCCCCCATATCAAGTCGCGATAGGCTTCGAGGAATGTCGAGATGCCTGCCGAAGATGTTTCGAGTTTCACGACCGGATTGGAAAAACGTGGTGATTCCTGAATCTGCTTGGCGATCTGATCGAAGGACTTTCGATCGGGAACTCGTAACCAAACTAAGTTCAGCGATTTCTCAGCCATCTCGTGCGGCTTGTTGTTTTTGCGTTGGTAGGCGTCCATTGCGTTCTGAAAGTAAGCGATATTCATGGCCGCACTTTGGTCATATCGCCGAGTGGGCAATTCGCCGACGACCTCAACTTCTAAGTCGATCCCTTTGTAATTGAAGCTGTGAATGATGAAGCGATCGCCGATCTTCTTCTTCAAGCGTTCCATCCGATCGCGCCCAAGAGCGATCCCTTGCGGGTTCAGTTCCATCTTTTTGACCGTCGCTTCGAGCGCCCGTTTCTCGGATGAGTCCGCAGGCAGTTCATCAAGTCCGTCCATCATCGTCAGCAGCTTGCTGGGTTCGAGGCAGAACGCAAAGACGATGTTTTCAAACGTCCGTTTCTTCGGATCGAGCGACCCGCCGTAAAAGGTCCAAGACATCGCATCGAGCGGCTTGATGTCACCGGGTTCGGAAGCGGCTCCCTCTTTCAACGCGGTGGCATACGTGTAAGGCATCTGACTCGGCAGTCGCCATTTCTCGGACACGATCGCCTTCATGTTGGCCGACTTCTCCGTCGTGGCGTTTGCCAAAAAACCGAGGATCGACCAGACCAGCGTCACCACGAACACCAACACCATCGTCCCCGCCGCCGTGAGCAACGATCGCAGTTTGTTCCGAGCGAGGTTCTGAAAAATGAGCCGCAGAAATTTCATGAGGAGTCGGTCCCAAAGAAAATGCCGAATGAACTGAATGTACTCCACTTTCACAGACGGGTCGTGAAACACCTGCCTGTCGCAAATGCTCGGCGAGTTGGACGGCGAATCTTTGTCGAACTATCGTGATCCCCGCAATGAACGAAGTCACACAAAAATTGAAGGCCTTCTGCAACGGTGAGCGGCAAGCGTCTGCCGATCTGCTGCCGCTGGTGTATGACGAACTGCGACGGCTCGCCGCACAGAAGCTCGCCGTTGAGCCGACGGGCCAAACGCTGCAAGCGACCGCGCTCGTCCATGAGGCGTATCTGCGTTTGGTCGGAGAGACTGACGCACAGAATTGGGATCATCGCGGTCACTTCTTCGCTGCTGCTGCGGAAGCCATGCGGCGGATTCTGGTCGATAACGCGCGTCGCAAATTGTCGTTGAAACATGGCGGCGAGCTTCAGCGCGTGGAACTACACGATCAACTTGTCGTTCACTATGAAACGCCCGAACGATTAGTTGAAGTCGATGACGCGCTGACCAAGCTGGCTCAAGAAGATGCCACGGCGGCAGAAGTCGTCAAGCTGTATTTCTTTGTCGGGATGCCATTGGAGGAAGTCGCCGAAGTGCTCGACGTGTCGCGAGCGACCGCCTATCGGCACTGGTCCTACGCGCGGGCATGGCTGCGTTGTGCAATCGAAGGGACGTAGCACTGACGGCTCGCCTGTGAGAATTGTTTGCGTGAAGGATCGTGCTTCAAAATTGTGGCGCGACGCGATTCACGACGCGGAGCGACGTGCCACAATGCCGCTTCGTCGTGCTCAGCAATTTCCAAAATTCCGTGAGACGGTTCGTCGCGGATTACGCATTGAGAGCAGCCACCACACGGAGTCCGTTATGTCTTTCGAGCCAACCGACGCGAAATCACTCTTCTTGCAGGCGGCAGAGTTCACTTCCGCTGCTGAGCGGACAGTGTTTTTGGAGCGTGCTTGTGCGGGCAATCCGGAATTGCGAGTTCGCGTCGAAGCGTTGCTCGAATCGCACGATGATCCTGATAATTTTCTCAATCGTCCAGTCATCAATCTGGAAGGAACACGAGCCACAACAGACGCCGAAGCGAACACCGATTGTGATGCGGAACTCCTGACTGGCGGTCCCGATGCAGATACTCCGGAAGCGGCGAGTCCGAACGCAGCGACTCCTGTTGTGGAACATGATTCAACTCAAATTGTCGCTCCCCAATCTCGGCCTGCCGCGTCGCTCGATTTCTTAACGCCGTGCGATACGCCGGAGCGGCTCGGCAAATTGGGGTCGTATGAAATCATGGAGGTGATCGGTCGCGGCGGCATGGGAGTCGTTCTGCGGGCGATGGACCCGAAGTTGAATCGAGTCGTCGCCGTCAAAGTGCTGGCTCCCGAATTGGCCGCCAATCCGATGGCCAAGAAAAAATTCTTCCGCGAAGCGAGAGCAGCGGCGGCGGTACGTGACGATCATGTCGTCACGATTCATGCCGTTGAAGGGGAAGACGGCGATCAAGGTCAGACTCCGTTCTTAGTGATGGAGTGCATCGTCGGACAATCGCTGCAACAGAAGATCGACCGCGTCGGAGCGTTGGGGCTCAAAGAGATTCTGCGGATTGGAATGCAGATCGCATCGGGCTTGGCCGCCGCTCACAAACAAGGGTTGGTCCATCGCGATATCAAACCTGCGAACATCCTCCTGGAGAACGGCATCGAGCGTGTGAAAATCACCGACTTCGGTTTGGCTCGTGCGATTGATGACGTCACCGTGACGCAGTCCGACATGATCTCCGGCACGCCACAATACATGTCGCCGGAACAAGCTCAGAGCCTGTCGATCGACCATCGCAGCGACCTCTTCAGCCTCGGCAGCGTGCTCTACTCGATGTGTACTGGCCGCCCGGCGTTTCGCGCCAAGAACGCGATGGCTGTGATGTTTCGAGTCTGCGAAGGTGCTCCACGCCCGATTCTGGAAGTGAATCCCAACATCCCCGCTTGGCTCGTTGAGATCGTCAACAAACTGATGTCGAAGAATCCGAACGACCGCTTTCAGACGGCCGCTGAAGTGGCGGAGTTACTGAGTCAACGTCTCACGGATTTGCAGGAATCCAAAATCGTTCCCAGCGATTCAGGCCGTGGCGGTCCCACTCCGGATGCGGCCGGTGAGCCGGGCGGCGTCAGCCCCCGGAC
>JAYUFI010001064.1:0-3201 GCA_043738805.1 Planctomycetaceae bacterium
CGCGATCGCTCGATTCCGGCGGACCAACAGTTCGTCGGCGGCCAGCGGCTGTAAGTCGCCGAACTTCAATCGAAAGACGGTGCCTCTTTTTTTATCGGCCATTTGCTCGCCGCTCGCTTGGCCGAGCATCGCGATGATCGCAGCCAGTCGATGCAAGAACTCGAAGCAGCGGTGAAGCAATCAGACGGCGATCCAGTGGTGGAGGTCGAAGTCTACTTAGCCTCACGCACGGTCGAAGACAAAGAGGGACAAGCTCGTGGTGTTGCCGCTTTGAAACGAGCGTCAGACAAAGTACACGACAACTTGTGGCTCTTGACCGAACTGGCGGTCGCTCAAGCGACGGCGAAAGAGGCCGACGTCGCGAAGACTTTCGGGCAGCTCAAACAGAGCAGTCAGCCCTTTGTCGAAATGATCAAGAAGCTGCGGGGCAACATTGATTTGAATGAGATGCTGACGAAGGGCGAAGAAGCGGTCGCGGCAAACGATTGGAACGCGGTCGTGCGTCACGCGCGACTGGTTTCCAACATGCTTAAACCAGAGATCGCCACGAAGCACGATCAGAAGCGAGTGGTTAAGCATTTGCTCGAATACGTTGTCACCGATTTCTCCGATGAGTGGTACAGCAAGCATCGCGAGAAGCTGTCTGAGTCCGCATCAAAATTGCATTCGCCGATCGACGTTGCGTTTGTGGAAGCGGACGCGAAGGATCAATTGCCCGCGTTGGCCGGCATTCGTGACGTCAAAATCGCGGACTTCGATCTCGATGGTCGTTGGGATGTGATCGTGCTGTTGAGCGGCCAAGTGATCGTCTTCGGACAAGCCGAAGGAGACACTCAAGATGCTAGTGTGGAAAAGAAGACGGATGGCAAATCGCGATGGGTGACGCTGTGTGAGGCTGTTGTCCCGAGTGGCATGAAGAAGTTGGTGGCCAGTGATCTCGATCGCGATACCGAAGAAACTCCTGACACGCATCGCTTCATCGGCCAACCGAAAGATCGAGCAGAGAAAGCCCCCGTCGGTGCTGCGGAGATGGTTGAGGACGCCGATATCGACTTGCTGGTTTACGGCGACGACGGTGTCCTCTTCTTGAAGAACATCTTCGACAAAGCCACGAAAACGCGATCGCTGCAAGCGGTCAGCCAAGAGGAACAGTTTGAAGCTTTGCGTGATGTGCTCGTGATCGCCCCTGCGGACATTGATCACGACGGCGATTTGGATTTGGTCATTTCATCCGGCAACGGCATCACCATTTGGCAAAACAACGACAGCCGCGAGCATACGAAGTTCACCGACATCTCATCGCGATCCGCTCTGCCACCAAAAGACCTCAAGGCGACAGTGCTGTTGCCCGTCGATTGGAATTTTGATCTGCAAATGGATGTGCTCGTCACGGGGCCGGATGTTTCAAAACCGGGATATCTCGAAAACATTTCACACGGTCGACTGCGATGGCGTGAGTTGCCGAAGTTGCAGGCAGACATCGCCAAAATGAACTCACTGCAATTGGGTTGGATTGAAGACAATCCGTTGCGGTGGGGATTAGTCGGTTCACTCAGATCAGCAACGAAAGGGCTTCGGCTTTTCGATGGCGACAACGACGGTCGCCGTGATCAACTGGAATGGACTGACTCGGCTCTCACGCAATTTGGTTATCAAGCTCTTCAAACTTCGCGACGTAATTCACCGAACGAAGCCCTTGATCCTGTGCCTCCAACATCGCTCCCGCTCAAGCTTGGTACGGGAGAAACAATCACAACGTGCGAGGTGGCCGACTTCGACGCTGATGGTGACGAAGACGTGCTGGCAGTGACCGATCAGCGAGCCGTCTGGATTCGCAACGACGGCGGCAATAAGAACAACTGGATCGACCTCTCGATTCGAGCGGACAAGGACCGCAAACCGCAACGCGATAGCGAGCGAGTCAATGCTCACGGCGTCGGCAGCCTCGTTGAGTTACGGACTCACGAGCAGGCTCGTCATGTTCGAGTGGTCGATGGTCAATCGACTCATTTCGGACTCGGATCAGCGAAGCAAGTTGATGCTGCTCGCATCATTTGGACGAATGGTGTGCCGCAGAACATTCTGCAACCGAAAGCGGGGCAGCCGATCGCCGCTCAGCAGATTTTGAAAGGTTCGTGCCCGTACCTTTATACGTGGGATGGCGAGCAGTGGGCGTTCTTTACCGACTGTTTGTGGGCCGCTCCGATTGGGCTGCAATTCGCCGAAGGAGTGTTGGCTCCGACACGCGAGTGGGAGTATCTCAAGATCGACGGTGAGCACTTGCGAGAGATCAATGGCGAGTACCGTTTGATGCTGACCGAAGAACTTTGGGAAGCGACGTACTTCGATCAAGTTCGCTTGCTGGCGGTCGATCATCCTGCCGATGTCGAAATCTACTCGAATGAAAAAGTCGGCCCGCCGAGCATTGCTGAATTTAAACTGCATCCGGTTCGGAAGCGACATGTTCCCGTCGCCGCACGTGATCATCGTGGCCGCGACGTGCTCGACAAGTTGACGAAGCGCGATGAGCAATATCTCCGCGCGTTCGACAAGATCATTCAGCAAGGACTCGCCGAAGAGCACTTCATTGAATTGGAGCTTGGCGATTTGTCTGACGCTCGGTCGCTGACGTTGTTTCTGACCGGCTGGATTTTTCCGACGGATACTTCGATCAACGTGTCGTTGTCGCAGAACCCGGATATTGACGCACCGAAGCCCCCTTCGATTTGGATTTTGGAGAATGCGGATAACACAGAAACGCGGAGACGCGGAGACGCGGAGAACGGTGGGGAGAGGTGGCGTGAGGCGATTTCTTATGTGGGGTTTCCAGGAGGGAAGACGAAGACGATTGCGATTGATTTGACGGAGGCGTTGGGGCTGAAGAAGGGTGAGGGGGATTTGAAATCTCAAATTTCAAATGACAAATCTCAAACTTCGGACAGCAAATCGCAAATCGCAAATCGCAAATCCACACGCATCCGCATCGTCACTTCGATGGAACTCTATTGGGACGAGATGTTCTTCACGATCAACGAGGCTGACGCCGAGCACACGATCACCGAAATGCCGATGCTCGCCGCCGATCTACAATATCGAGGCTTCTCCGCTCGATTGCCGCATCCAGAGTTTGGACCAGAGCGATACGACGCCACGGACGTTTCGACCGCTCCGCAATGGCCACCGATGGGAGGCAAGTTCACT
>JAYUFI010001065.1:0-3199 GCA_043738805.1 Planctomycetaceae bacterium
GTTGGACAACGAAGTCTTATCGCTCGATGCGCACTGCGATGGGCTGGTGTTCGACTCACAAGGTTTTGGGTACGTCTCACATCGCGATCACATCGTGCGGTTTTCGCCATCCGGTGAGTCCAACGTTTGGGCCACGTTGAAGAGCCCGAAGGGACATCAGATTGAGCCCGAAGGGACACACCTCGTTTGCGACACCGAGCGTCGTGCGGTGTTGCGATTGTCGTTCGATGGCAAAGTGGTCGGCGTCGTAGCGAATGACTGTGACGGTGCTCCGCTGCGTGCTCCGCACGAAATTGCCGTCGATCCACGCGGTGGGTTTTACTTCACTGATCCTGGTTATGTGCAGGTGAAAACTCCGATCGGAAAGTTGCATTACGTGGATCGACTCGGAAAAGTTTCGGTCGTGGCCGCGAAGATCGGTTTTCCGACGGGAGTCGTCTACGACCCGGTGCGCTTGCGAGTGCTGGTTGTCGAATCTCAATTCAGTCGCGTGTTGGAATTCCGTCTGACTGAGCCCGGCAAGATCGAGGCTCATCAAGTGTTTGCTGAACTCCCGAAGTTACCCAACAACGAATACCACCTCGCCGGACTTTGCTTGGACACGGAAGGCAACCTGTACGTCACGCAGCAGCAATCAAAAATGGTGTTGGTCTTCGACACCGCAGGCCGCTCCGCCGGGAAGTTTCCGACGGGCGATGTTCTGCCCAGTTCGGTGGCACTGCGATCGCCCGATGCTGACGAATTGTTTTTCACCGGCGCATTGAGCGATCGTGCTCGACAGGGCAAAGTGATCCGGTTGAATCTTGGGAAATAGGCCCGAAAGAACACTCAATTTCGTAGCTCGGTTTTTCAAACCGGACTCAGCAAGCGGCCCGGTTTGAAAAACCGGGCTACGGAAATTCATCGCCGCGCGTTCGTTGTATGACTCCTGTAATCGCCACAACCGCGACAATCATTGCAACGCGATCAACCCGAAGCGTCAGTGAAAGCCGAGTCATTTTGGGAAACTGACGAAAGGTGTCGCACCTTTGCGGATCGAATCGAGGGCTATACTTCGCCGCCGCACGAAGTGTGTCCGCAGCCGTTGTGTCCGGTTTGAAACGCAGTTGTTTGCTGTCGTTGTCGTCGGGGCGTGTCTGCTGACGCTCGTTGAACCGTGATTTCATTTCGGGATCGGGATTCGTGTGACGGCGCAGGCGGAGAGTCGCGGTGTACCGGCGCGAAATGCTCGACAATGGAATTCGCATCGTCACGGAAAAGTTGCCGTGCTCGCGGACGGTGTCGTTGGGCATCGTGGTTGATGCAGGTCCGCAAGACGATCCCGTGATGCTCAACGGCTTGGCTCATTTGTCGGAGCACGCTCTGTTTCAAGGGACAAGCGGTCGCAGTGCGTTTGAGATTGCTCGATTGATGGACGTCGCGGGCGGCCAGATGGGTGCTTTCACGGCGCGCGATTACACGTGCTTTTACGCGAACGTCTTGGACGAGTATCTGACATATGCGACCGATCTGTTCGGCGACATGCTGCTGAACTCGGACTTCCCCGATGAGAACATCGAGCGTGAGAAACAAGCGATCTTGCGTGAGATCGGACAGAGTGGTGATACGCCAACTGTTCGTGTGCAAAATCAACTCAAGCAATTGATGTGGCCGACGCATGCGCTCGGCCACGTCGTGCAAGGGGACGCGGAAGACGTGCAGCGAATGACGAGCCGTGACGTGCAATCGTTCGTGCGTCGGTATTACACACCCGATCGCATCATCATCGCGGCGGCGGGGAACGTCGAACACGACGCGGTTGTCGAACAAGTGCGTGACGCCTTCTGGCGCATGTCCGGAACGGGAACGACACGACGTGTGGCACGCTGCAATTTCGAGCCGGGCATCGTGATTGAAGAGTTGCCGGTCTCGCAGGCTTATTTTGCGATCGGGCTGGAAGCACCGGCGTATTGTGCGACGGATCGTTACTGCTTGTTCTTGTTGAATTCGGTGCTCGGCGGTGGCATGAGTTCGCGGCTTTTCCGCAAGTTGCGTGAAGAGCGCGGCCTCGTTTATGGCATCTCGTCAGAGCTTCATGCGTATCGCGATGCGGGCGCTTGGATCATCGAAGGGAGCACTGCTCCGGAACATCTCACGGCTGTGCTCGCACTGACGGTCATGGAGTTACAGCAACTCGCGACGTTCGACGCACCGATCGATGAGGAAGAATTGTGGACGGCCAAGATGCAGGTTCGCGGGCAACATCTGCTGTCCGCCGAGCACACGCACACACGCATGAGCCGACTGGCAACACAAGAGTTGTACTTTGGTCGGCAGATTACTGAATCAGAAATCCTCGCGGGGATTGAGCAAATCTCCGCCGACGATTTGCAGCAAACGTGCCTCAAGCGATTAGTTCCGGCCGTCGGTCGGTTGGCGTTATCGGTTGTCGGCCCGGAAGCGGCAGAGTGGTATTCGCAGGAAACTTTGGAGGAGTTGTTGGGTGAGTTTTCGCTGATGGCAGCGTGAGTTCGCTCGACGAATTAGCACGGCGCGCCAGCGAGTGGTGAATGGCGAAGAAACCACTCGCTGGCGCGTCGTGCTAGCGAAACGAGATGGTACGTCAGCGATCGACGGAGCAGGAAAGGGAGGGCGTTATGGCGGTGCCAGAAAACGTCAAAAAGATGTGGATCGAAATTCAGAAGAAGTATGACTTCCCAGTCAACGCGATCGGCGTGCGCATCAATCAACAAGATGCGGCGACGCTGAAAGTTTGGCGCGAGGAAGGGATCGACCAATTCCAAAAGAAATGACCATCGCGTGTCTGTCGTTCGGGTTTCTGCGTTCAAGTGAGTGGTCGTCAAACTTGATATCGTTCGTGGGACAGCCGCGTGGGGAGTGCGTTGATGATGAAGAATAAACTCAATTCGCAGGCGGGAGAATTTGCTCTTCAGCAAGGCATCGCCGCTGCGCGTGCTGGTTACAAAAGTCTGGCGAGCGTTCAATTGGAACGCGCGGCCGAGTTACTGCCCGACAACGCCGAAGTTTGGCTCTGGCTCGCGTGGCTCGCAAATTCGCCAGACAACACTCGACAGTGTTTGCAGCAAGTGCTCGAACTGAGTCCGGGACACCCTGCGGCAACCGCAGGCATGATTTGGGTCAACTCGTTGACGGCGAATGAGGTAATGCCAGTTGTCACAACAGGCGTACTGTCCGTGGC
>JAYUFI010001066.1:0-3199 GCA_043738805.1 Planctomycetaceae bacterium
CCGACTTGCTGCGCTCCGGCGTGCCGTTGCTGCGATCACTGGAACTGCTCGAACGCCAGACGTCGCACGTCGGATTGAAAGCGGTCCTAAAAGACCTGCGTGAAAAGGTCGCCGACGGGACTCGCTTGGCCGAGTCGATGCGGCAACATCCGGAAGCCTTCTCCGAGTTATCCACCAGCATGGTTCGTGCGGGTGAGGAAGGTTCATTCCTCGAAGACGTGCTCAAGCAGGTCGCCGACTTCACCGAGCATCAACAAGAGTTGAAGGGTAAAGTCATCGGAGCGATGGTCTATCCGCTCTTCTTGCTTTGCGCTGGTGTCAGCGTCGTGTGGGCGATGCTGGTTTGGTTTGTACCTAAGTTCGCTCCAATCTTTGAACGCTTGGCCGAGCGAGACGAGTTGCCGTTCGCGACCACGCTGCTCGTGTCGATCAGCGATTACGTCGGGAGTTATTGGTTCGTGACGCTGGGCCTCATCATCGGTGGCGTGGCTTTGTTGCGTCAGCAATTACGCACCGAAGCGGGAGTCCGTCGCTGGCATCAACTGGCGATCAGCCTGCCGTTGCTTGGTCCCGTTGTGCGCAGCCTCGCAGTCGCGCGGTTCTGTCGCATCTTGGGGACGCTGCTCAAAAACGGCGTGCCGATCCTGCAATCACTTCGCATCGCCAAAGACGCGACTGGCAATCGAGTTCTCTCCGACGCGATCGCGAACGCCGCCGACAACGTTTCCTCTGGAAAGTCGCTCGCCTCGCCACTCGCATCCAGCGGCCAGTTCCCCATCGAAGTGGTCGAGATGATTTCCGTCGGCGAAGAGGCGAACAACCTCGAACAGGTTCTCATCAACATCGCCGACACGATGGAACGCCGCACGCAACGCTTGATGGATCTCGCCGTGCGCTTGCTCGAACCGCTGATGCTGATGGTCATGGCCGCGCTGGTGCTCTTTGTCGTGATTGGCCTACTGTTGCCTGTGATGAAGAGTTCTGGCACGCTGTAGCGACTCAACCTGAGCAGTTTTCAAGGCAAAGGCGTCACTGAAAATGCTCCATTTGAGTAACGAGCTGACACAAACGTCAGCTCGCTCTGCGCGGAGTTTCTCACGGATGAGCGTTAATGAGTCGTTCGAGTTCGGGAACTGGCAAATTGTGTGGGGATCAACCGTATGAGTCGCCGTTTCTGTCGCTGCGCTTGCATTTCGATCTGGATGATCGCACTCGTCACACCGGTAGCGGGTGACGATGTCGGCAAATTCGTGATCAATGACTCCGACCGCGAGCATTGGTCTTTTCGGCCGGTGGTTCGATCTGCGGTGCCGACGGTGAAAAATCGCGATTGGGTGCGGACTCCGATTGACGCGTTCATCCTCGCGAAGTTGGAGAAGCAAGGTTGGCAACCGAATCCGCCGGCGACGCGACGTGATCTGTTGCGGCGCGCGTACCTTGGATTAACTGGTCTACCGCCGACGCTTGATGAGCAAGAAAAGTTTCTAGTGGATGAATCGCACAATGCGTTTGAGCGACTGGCCGATGACTTACTCAATCGTCCGAGTTACGGTGAGCGTTGGGCGCGGCACTGGCTTGATCTCGTGAGGTATGCAGAAACGAACGGTTATGAACGTGACGGAGCGAAGCCGAGTGTTTGGCGGTATCGCGATTACGTGATCGAGGCATTCAATGCCGACAAGCCGTATGACCGGTTCATCGTCGAGCAGTTTGCTGGTGACGAGTTGCCAGACGCTTCGCTGGAGACAATCGTGGCGACCGGCTTTCATCGGCTCGGTCCGTGGGACGATGAACCGGCAGACTTTGAGCAAGATCGAGCGGACCAACTCGACGACATCATTCGTACGACGTCGCAAGTGTTTCTGGGGATCACTGTCGGCTGTGCTCGCTGCCACAACCACAAGTTCGATCCGATTGCGGCGGAAGATTATTATCGATTGGCGGCGGTGCTTGATCCGCTGAAGCGTCCGCCCGGAGGGCGAGCGGACCTGGATCTGCCGGCGGGAACGCTCGGTCAACGAGCGGCGTTGTTGGAACGTGATCGACAGATTGATGAGAGGCGAAAGCAGATCGCGGAGGTACGTGATTCGATCCGCACTGAGTTCCTAGTGGCGGGCAAGAGTGTGTTGCCGGCTGATGCGGTCGCCGCGTTTGCGGTTGCGGCAGACAAGCGCACTCAGCCGCAAAAGGATCTTGCTGCGAAACACACTTCGCAGTTGGAAGCGGAGTTGCTTACCGCATTGCCGGCTGACAAGCGGTTGCGCGTTGCGGACCTTGAGCGTCAGATTGTTGCGTTGCGTGAAGCGACTCCCGATTTGCCGCGTGCGTATTTCCTCACGGAATCTGCCGAGCCGCCTCCGAAGACTTTCCTCTTGTTGCGAGGTCAAGCGGCGGCGCGTGGGCCGGAGGTGCAGCCGGGTGTGCCGCTGGTATTGGTGAAACAACAACTCGATTTGTCGAATCAAAAAACGTCGCACGGGACGAGCGGTCGTCGCTTGGTGTTCGCGCGTTGGATGGCGAGTGCCGACAACCCGCTGACGGCGCGCGTGATCGTCAATCGCGTTTGGCAGTATCACTTCGGCGAGGCGCTCGTGCGCACGCCGAGCGATTTCGGGATCATCGGCGAAGAGCCGACGCATCCGGAGTTGTTTGATTGGCTCTCGCATTGGTTTGTGCATGACGCGAACTGGTCGATTAAGAAACTGCATCGGCTGGTTCTGTCGAGCAGCGCGTATCGCATGAGCAAAGCCGATCATCAGATTTACGGTGAGAAAGATCCGCGCAATGTTTACTTCTGGCGGTTCCCATATCGGCGATTGGAAGTGGAAGCGATTCGCGATTCGATGCTGGCGGTCACTGGCCAATTGCGACGACCGATCGGCGGGCCGGGAGTTTATTTGGAGATCGCTCCGGAAGTGCTCGCGGGAAACAGTGACCCGAATGTGGTCTGGCCGAAGTTTGATGAAGTGGCGAGTTCGCGGCGGACGGTTTATGCGTTCGTGAAGCGAGCGCTCGTCGTCCCGTTCTTGGAAGTGCTCGATGTCTGCGACACGACGCGATCGACAGAACTGCGAAACCGGACGACGATCGCTCCGCAAGCGCTGACGCTGTTCAACGGCGAGTTTGCAAATCGACAAGCGGCACATCTGGCGATGCGATTGAGGCACGAAGCGGGAGACGATGTGACTCGACAAATCGA
>JAYUFI010001067.1:0-3199 GCA_043738805.1 Planctomycetaceae bacterium
CATATCGGACAAGATGATGCCGGGGACTTTGGTGGGGATCACACCGAACTCACCACGGTACTCGACGGGAGCTTCTGGCTTCGGATCCCACATGTCTTGATGGGCCGGGCCGCCGCGCATCCACAGAATGATGACCGAGTTCTTCCCTGTAGACGCCGCTGGCCCTGCTTGAGCATCGTTGCGAAGAATGTCTGATAACGAAAGGCCGCTCGCTCCTAAGCCCAGCATCCCGGCCTTGATAAAGCTGCGGCGGTTCAAGAGGCTTTGTTGAAACTCGGAACATCCGATGCGATTGGTCGCAGTCATGAGTCGTCCCTCAATCAAACGGGTGGGCCAATGCGAGGATGTTTGCTGTTTTTCAGCGGTGGGGCCAGGCGGCAGGAGCAGTAGAGTTATCGGAAGTTGAACCTGACATCAAGAAGCTCGGATGTGTTTACAACAGAATCGAGGCTATCGCCAGCGGATTATCGGGCTTTTGAAATCGTAGAGCAGGCGAAGCCGCAACAACGTAGCCGTCACGCGGAGCGATGGCCGCGACGTAAAGACCGTCTTCGACACCGCAAAATGGCTGCTGATTTCGAGTTGTGTAGAGACCAATGAAACAAGCTCGGCGGGGCATGTCACGGCCCCCCGCACGACGCCGTTATCGCGGCAACTCCGCCCAGCCGGAGTCCTCGAACGAGTCATGCTCATCCGCGACGAGGTCAATTCGTAGCATCGAAGACTCGCCGTCAATGTCCATCAGCCGCAACACACGATCACCAATTCGCACGGAATCGCCGACGTTGAGCAGCATCTCGACCATCGGCAAATCGTTGATCGACGGATCGGGATTGAATGAGTCATTCGACATAGAGCAGCTCCGAACAAACGCGGCGACAAGCATCGTCAGATTGGGCATTTGACCGCTTCGGTCGCGAAAGGAGGCGGACTATAGTTCCGCCTGACGAATCGAGGCAAACCGAGTTTTCCATCCATGAATTCCCTGCAAATCATCCCGGTGCTCGATCTTCTGAACGGTGTTGTTGTGCGTGGCGTCGGAGGTCGGCGTGACGAATATCGTCCGGTTGAAAGCATGCTGACGACATCGAACAAGCCGTTGGACGTCGCATTCGCATTCCGTAACAAGTTGGGGCTCACGACGTTGTACGTTGCTGATTTGGATGGAATCGTGCGGCGAGAACCGAACCTGCAAACGCTTCGCGAATTGTGTGCGGCAGGTTTTGAGATTTGGATCGACGCTGGCGTGCGTGATCACGACGAAGTTGCGATTCTCTTGAATGCCGGAGCGGCCAAAATCATCACCGGCTTGGAATCGTTATCCGGGCCATCGCTTCTGAAGTCGCTCATCAACGAAGTGACGGCGGAGCGAGTTGTCTTTAGCCTGGACCTCAAAGCCGGACGCCCGATGATCGACATCGACGCCAACTGGCCAGACGAATCTGTGATCGGAATTGCACGCTCGGCGATTCAAGCGGGCGTCGCGCAGATGATTGTGCTCGACCTCGCCAGCGTGGGTGAGCAGCGAGGACCAAGCACGCTCGATCTTTGCGATGAGATCCGCAGTCTCGCACCACAAATGACGTTAATCACCGGCGGCGGTGTTCGTGATCATGCTGATTTGCAAACATTGCGTTCGCGAGCCATCGACGGCGTCTTACTGGCGACGGCGTTGCATAGCGGAGCGATTCGCTCTGTTGCCTCAACAGAGAATTGACCATTCACTGGTCGTCGATTCAACCTGTCTCAATCCAGTGGAGGTTCGGCTGGCGTAAAAGCCGCGAGGCCCGGCTTTCAGAAAAAAGCCGGGCCTCGTTGGGGTTGTTGGGTTCATGGCGGACTATTTTAAGTCGGATGATTTCTCGTCGTCATCGGACTTCGAGGCATCGCCATCCTTCTTCTCGGCATCAGGCTTGGCGTCGTCCTTCTTGGGTTCATCTTTTGCGGGCGCTTCTTTCTTTGCGTCAGCGGGTTTGTCGTCCTCTTTTTTGGGTTCGTCTTTGGACTCGTCATCCTTCTTTGCTTCAGGCTTCTTGGTGTCGCCGGGATTTGCTTCGCCCTTTTTTTCGTCCGTTCCTTCGGCGCTCTTATCGAGCGTCTTTTCCTTAGCCTTGATCAGGCTGGCTCGATTGAGGCGAAGCTTGTCGAAGCTGTCGTTGGAAATCACATAGTACCAGTCGGCGAAGCGGTCGTTGAGCTCTTTGACTTTTTGCTTACCGGATTCGATCTTGGCTTCACGAAGTTTGACCTCCGTGTTGAAACGACCTTTCTCTGCGTCATAGCGTTTGAGGGCGTCAAAGTACTCAGCCTTCAGATCACGCTTCGGTTCTTCTTTCTTCTCATCGGCGGATTTGGCGTCGGCGGCCTTATCGTTGCCGGTCTTCTTTTCAGCCGAGTCCTCCGACTTGGTCTGATCAGCCTTAGGTTCGGCTGGAGCGTCCTCTTTCTCGTCTTCCTCTTTCTCGCCGTTTTCTTTCTTAGCCGCGTCTTCCTTGCCTTCATCGGAGGCTGCGACCTTATCTTCTCCGCTGGCACCTTGCGGGCTGTCGGCCTTCTCATCAGTGGTCGATTTCTCGGTCTTGGATTCTTTGTTGTCTACTTCTTTAGCTTCTGGCTTCTTCTCCTCTGACTTCGTATCGGATGTCGGCTCTTTGGCTGGCGTCTCGGACTTTTTGACGTCCTCCTTCTTGGCCTCTCCATCCGACTTCAAATCGGCAGGCGCTTCGACTCCCGGTGGAGGTTCGGGTTTCACCGGTTCAGTGGGCGGTTCGCCCAAAAGCTTTTCATCGAACTCAGCGCGGACGAACAAGTAACGGCTCTTCTTCTCTGGCTCTTTCTTGTCCTTCGCACCCTTTTTCTTTGCGGACGTTTCATCGGCTTTGGCGTCTTGGGAGCTTTCTTCTTTGCCGCCGATTTCGATTTCTTCATCGGTACCGCTGAAAACGCTGCCGAAGGTCAGGCGGTAGACGATGCCGTCTTTGGTGGATGACGCGAGCTCTCCATCACGTGAGACGATCTGACGTTCGCCCGCTTCATCTTTGCCGAAATAGAAACCCTTCTCTTGCAGGTTGTCTCGAATGGCTTTCAAAAACTCATTCTTGATCTGAGGGTTGGCGGCCAACTCTCGTGGAAGTTGAATTTTGAGATCGGCATTGAGAACCGGCTGACCTTTGAATGAGGGCTTCTGACGAACTCCCAC
>JAYUFI010001068.1:0-3195 GCA_043738805.1 Planctomycetaceae bacterium
CATTGACCGAGTTTCATCTCGAGTTGTCGTAAAGCGAAGTACGACATCCCGAACGTGATCACCCAAGTCGTTGGAAATACACCGCTTCACAAGCGGCGAAAAACAGAAATACAAAAGCATTAGTTTCCTCGGTGTCGCTGCCGACAAACTCCAACGCAAGAAGCATCAGCAGACCGAGCATAAGTACTACCACGATAAACCGTATCGCGACGACCTAAC
Source organism: Planctomycetaceae bacterium (assembly GCA_043738805.1). Taxonomy (GTDB): domain Bacteria; phylum Planctomycetota; class Planctomycetia; order Planctomycetales; family Planctomycetaceae; genus SXKJ01. The sequence continues at coordinate 220 of JAYUFI010001068.1, forward strand.
TACTCAAACCGAGTGATTTTCAACGCAAAGTCGCAGAGGCCCGCAAAGAGTTGTAGCGATCAATCCCCTCAAGTCGTTTTTTGAATCTCGAAGTCGATCATCCCTGATCCTTTGCACCTTTGCGTTGAAAAGGCATCACTGAAACTGCTCAGTTTGAGTAACTACTTCGCTTGGTTCTTCATCTTCGTGACTTTGTAGACCTTGCCTTCTTTGTCGTAAGTCGTCCAATCTCCCACTTGGAGGCCATTCTCGAAGGAGCCTGACCGCATCTTGGAACCGTCCTTACGGAACCATTTCCAGTACCCGGTCATCGTTCCATCCAACGTCTGTCCGGCGGCCCACACGCTGCCGTCTTTGTGATAGTGAATGACCGGTTCGGTCTTCGGTTTCTTTTTGGCCATTGATGTTTCTCAATCGCACGAACTACCGACACGTCCTTCATCCAACGACAAACAATATGGCTGGCTGACGCTGCCCGATCCACCCGAAACGCTTTTTACTTGTCGAGATACGGACGCAATAGTTCGGCGCGGACTTTGTAGCCAGCGGCGTTGTGGTGCAGTTTGTCGGCCACAAAGAGTTCCTCGCGAGGCATTCCATCAGGGCCGACAAACGCATCCCAAGCATCGACGTAGACCATGTTTTTGCCAACGGCGATTTGATCTTTGATGAGCTGATTGGCTCGCTTTTGTTTGTCCGCTTGGGGCCACCGAGCCATGCTCGGTTGTAGCGAGAAAAAGACGATTCGGGTTTCAGGAAGTGCGGCTCTCGTTTTTACGACAAAAACCTTGAAGTCGTCGGCAACTTGTTCCGGAGTTTTCCCGGCATTGATGTCGTTGCCTCCCGATTGCAACACGATCAGCTTCGGCTTGTATGGAATCACGATGCGATCGGCGAAATGAGTGACGTCGGCAATCTGCGATCCCCCGAAGCCGCGATTGACCACTTGATGATTGGGAAAATCTTTTTCAAGCGATGTCCAAAGGCGAATGCCTGAAGCCCCAACGAAGAGCACAGCAGCTTTCGGCGGCGGACTCTTTTGATCAGCCGCCTCGAAGGCTTGAATGTCTTTTTCCCATTTCGCACTCGGTGATTTTTCGTCGGCCCACAAAGGCACCACGAACAACGCCAACAAAATGGAGATGATAGAAATGACCACCAACAGTTCGATCAAAGTGAATCCAGTACGACGTTGATTGGTTCGCATCAACATGAGCGACTCCTCACAAGGGGCGGTGAAATGGGTATCACTCGGAAGGGCGGCTGGGCACTATAAATCGGACTTCACGAGAACGGAAACATCAAGCCAAAGACAATAGGTTGCTGGCTTGCTTCGTGATCTCGCTCCGGTATTGTGCTGGTGAGGTTGATCTCAGCGAGGATCGTATGCTCGGCATGAATCGTGATGCTTGGTTTGTGAAGGCGAGTTTCGGAATAGAGTGGGGGCCTATTTCGGCCAGCACGCTGCTCGAAATGGCGGAGAGCGGAGCATTGGCTCGCGATGACCTGGCACGCGATGATCTCCATGCTGATTGGCGGCCGATTCAAACGGTGATTGACGAACTACGCTTGCCCATGTCCGCGTCAACAGACGAACCACTCAAAGAAGAAGCGCACGGTGGCGAGGAATTGGCGATGGTCGATTCATCGGCTTCTCAGCCGGACAGCGAGTTAGATCAGCAGCCGACGTCAACGACGACAATCCCAACACTGGCTCGCGGATCGCGACGTGGTGCATTGCCCGGATGGTCCAATTATTGGACTCCCGATTCGGTGACATCGCCGCAAATCTCACCCACGGCATTTCAATTTCAATCGGCACCAGAAACACCATCCGAGAACTTCGCCGACGATCAAGAGGAACAGGGTAAATCCGAATTTGAAATGGCCGAACCACAGCCTGATCACAACCACGAACCAGAAGTGAACGATCAAGAGCCGGCAACAACCAACGATCAATTCGCTTTGCTGGAGTCGTGGAAGCGAGATCGAACCGAACGGCTCAATCGGTTGTTGAAAATCGTCGCGGATCGCGAGACTGCCGAGAAAAGAACCGACGAAAACGCTCGCGTTGCGACTCCCGTTACCGAAACGACATCAACGCCACAGGTCGATGATGGCACGATGGGCTTGGTCGTCGAACCAACGCCGCTCGCTCAGCTTCAGCAACGTGTGGTCAAAGCCGAGTCGTGGGATCAATCGCTCGCTCGTTGGAAGCGATCGTTGCCGGACAAGTACGTTCTGGCCGCATTGTTATTGGTATTCTTCTCCGCTTGGTCGTTCTGGCCGGAGTCGTATGGCGACATCTCAGAAACCTATCGAGCCATGTATGAACGGCTCGAACACCTCCGGGAACTCGAAAACAACAAAACGGGCATGGACGAATTCGTGCAAGCGTCTCAAGCGACATTGGCCAAGATGATTCCGGTGCTTGAAAAGCGAGCCACGCCCAATCGACCAGAGAGTCAGTGGTTGCTGTGGATGGGCCGTGACTGCTTGAGTCCCCTGCTGAAGAACCCGCGATTGCGAGACACCAAGCCGGAAGTCACATTCCGAAAACTCATGGCCGAATGGGACCGCAAATACAATCCATCCGTGCTGACCTCAAACGCTCCGTCAAATCCGAAGTCTGAAGGTCATGACTCTGAAGGCCGAGAGTCTGAAGATCACGACCTTCTCCGAGAGACGACGACGCGGTCGCGCAATCGCGATTGAGCGGAGTTGATCAACAGCGTTGTGCTTCACTCTTTCGCATGATGCGGTAATTTTGCGTCCGGCGCTCGATGCGGTTCAAAGACAGTGCGGCGTGAGTTTTCTGCCAGCCGACCGATCTCGCAGATTTCGCGGAACAACGCTTCTTGCGAACGATGCGGTGCAGACTTCCCTTGTTTGACGCGCGAGTACGTGCCGTCGGCGAGCAGCTTTTTCGCTTTGACGTTGTCGTCGAAGTACGTTTCTAAAATCGAAATCAACCGG
>JAYUFI010001069.1:0-8413 GCA_043738805.1 Planctomycetaceae bacterium
GCAATTCCAAGTCGATGATGCCCGCATCAAACTGAAATCCCTCTACCCCAATTCCTTAGCCTGACGAAGCACTAGCGTCCGGTTGAAAATCATTGTGGCTCGACGCTCCGCGTTGAGAGTGGCTGTCAAACGTCAACGTTTCTGCACGTCATTCGCGACGAGGAACTTCGTGCCACAATCTTGTAGAGATGGCAACGCTTTCGGCCTTAACTCTGTCGGACTGGCGGCTTCCCCGTTCTGAGTTTATGGGAAAATCACTGGTGAGCAGCCTGCCCTATGTTGAAACCTTGCCGATTTCGTCTGCGGATGGGGCGACACATTTTTTTGGGGGCAGCAATCTCCAAAATTTTTGCGATTATCGTTCACAGTTTTCGAGCGTATGTCGTATCTTTCGCCGCTATGACTTACCTCCACCACCGATCTCTGAGCCTCACTCAAGCCATCGTGACGATCACGCTGGTCGCTGCGTGCTGGGCTTTGACAGAAGAACGGTGCGAAGCGGGTTGCGGTGACTACTTGGTGCATCACAACTCATCTCAGCTGCATGGTGCGAACGGCTTGTTCGGTAAGGCTGATTCGCCGATCGATCGTCCGGTTCCTGCGTGCCCGTGCCAGGGACCGGGCTGCTCCCGCCGTTCCGAGACCCCTGCAGCTCCGGCACCCATTCCACCCGAAATGCCTACGGAATGGGCCTTCCTGATTGAACAGATTCGCGACCGTGACGCTACGTCACAGAGCTGGTCGCTGGAGTCTGAGTTGCTGCTGTTCCGCCACAGCGGACAGCGTTTGGATCGGCCGCCGCGAGCGTGCGCGTAATCCGAAGGCTCGTTTCGCGAAGCCCGTTTGTTGCTGCCTAATCGTCTCGTTGGCGTTCGGTGTTAGCACGAAATTACGCGGCTGGCTCGTGGTCATTCATTGCTGAGTCGGACACTGCTGTTCGACTTGCATCGCGATGAGTCTGACGGAAAACGAACCGTGTTGTTCGTGTTCAAGTCTGCGCAACCGGCTCTTCTTTCGGTATTGGCCAACTTATTTGTCGTTGTCGCGACCGTGAGGCACCTCACGATTGTGTTTTTCATTCATCGTTTTTTTGGAGATTCGTTATGTCTCAATCTCAGCTTTCTACTCGTCGTGGTTTCACATTGATCGAACTTCTGGTCGTCATCGCCATCATCGCCATCATCGCCATTTTGATTGCGTTGTTATTACCAGCCGTGCAGCAAGCTCGCGAGTCAGCACGGCGGTCGCAGTGCAAGAACAATCTCAAGCAAATTGGACTCGCACTGCATACCTACGCCAGCGATGCCGGTTGTTTGCCAATGGCCTCCGGCGGAAACGGCTTTTCGCCCCATGCACGGCTGCTCCCGCAGCTCGATCAGGCCCCTTTGTTCAAAACACTGAATTTCAATGTCAATGTCTCGGCGACGACCATCCCCGCTGATCCCGGCAACGCCGCCGCGTGGGTCAAGACTCTGCCAGCATTCCGTTGCCCCTCGGACAACGACACCCTCGTTGGCGATCCCAATGTGGTGGGGGGCCGGAACAACTACTGGTCCAATTACGGCACCGGTGTCGTGGTGAGTCTCCCAGGGACCACTGTCGGGTCGACCAACTACGGCATGCCGATGCCGAACGGGCCCATGTACAACCTCAGCCGCGTTAAGGTGACTGATATTCTTGACGGCACGAGTACCACGATTTTATTTTCCGAAAAGTTGATCGGCGACGGCAGCAACGCCATCAGCACTCCGGACACGGACACTTATCAGCCCGGCACTTATCCTGCTGACGAGAATCAAGCGTACTCGTTCTGCGAAGCGGCGAACGTGAACAACTTGGCCCAGCAGGGGAAATCCTTCAACTGTGTTTCTTGGTTGGGGGCCTCGAATCAATCGACGTTTGTCAATACGTCCATACCACCCAACCATCGCGGGTGTATGTACCCGCCGAGCCGCATGGCGTCAGCGACCAACAGTCGGCACCCGGGTGGCGTGCATGTCCTGATGTGCGACGGCTCGGTGAATTTCGCGGGGAACAGCATCGACGTTCTGGTCTGGCGAGCCCTCGGCACGCGAGCTGGCAAGGAGCCTAACGCCCGATTGTAAGGATGTGCTTCAGATCGTCGGCGCTCTTCGAGTGCTGACGGCTTTGCTCTTGAAAGGTGCGCACGACGGCGTGCGCACTCCGTTTTTCTGCTTCGCGCTGGCACGAGGTTCCGCGCTTTCCTTTGAGTCTCCTTTGTGGTTGAGGTTTTCCCGATGACAAGTCGTTCGATGACAACGTGGCCGTGTCGGCTGCTGATGTTGGCTCTGCTGTGCGTGGTGTCGGTTGGCTGCGGTGGACCACGCGGTGGGCCCGTCGATTCCTCGAAGGCACAGGATGTCTTCAAGACGTTTCTCAAAGCGTGGCAGGACGGCAAGAAGGCCGAAGATCTCAAACCGGGCATCACGGGCGTCGACAGAGATTGGAGTGCCGGAAAGAAGCTCATTTCCTATGAGATCAAGCCCAACGAAAACAACCAGGGAACGACGCTACGATTTTCGGTGCAACTGACACTGAAAGATGACAAAGGCGCCGAGTCCAAATCCACCGCCATCTACAACGTGACGACAGCCCCTGCGGTCACGGTCATTCGCGATGACGATGGCTAGGCGGCATCGCGAGAACCGTCTTGGCTCGTTGAGAATTCTCTTTCACGCTTGCGACGAAAGGACTGAATGATGTCTTCCCGTCCCCATTTGTTTTGGATCATTTCCATGATGATGAGCGGCGTTTGCGTTCACGGCATCAGAGCCGAGGAGCCGAATCGCACGCCGAAAATCGTTCCACAAACTCGGCCGGAAATGAAATCGCTGTTGGAAGGACTCAAACAGCGCAAGGCGCGTCTTCCATTACCGGAACTCAAAACGGGAACGGACAAGAGCGATCTGCGATCGACCGTCAACAACGGCCGGATGAGAAATCTCTATCTGCCGGCCGAGTGGCAGAACACATCGGGCACGAACCGGAATCGCACCGCGCCAACTGCTCCTGGCAACACCGCGTCGAAGACTCCGAGCTTCGGCATCAACGAGCCGGGGATGACGCTCGATTATGCCTTCAAGACTCGGTTGTTCTGGTTAGTCTCGCGGCTCAACAACTGCCAGTATTGCCTGGGTCATCAAGAGCACAAGCTCCATACCGCGGGCATGGATGACGACTCGATTGCGGCGCTCGACAGCGACTGGTCGGTGTTCCCGGCGAATGAGCAAGCCGCGTTGGAGTTCACTCGCCGGTTGACCGTGTTCCCGCATGGGTTCTCCGACGCGGACATCGCGATTTTGCGTCCGCACTTCAATGAGACGCAGATCGTCGAGTTGGTGCAGACCATCGCGGGATACAACTCGACAAACCGCTGGACCGATTCGATGGGTATTCCGCAGGACCAAGGGTTTGGCGAGGCGAAAGTGGAACTCGACACACCCACGTCGGCGAAGTACCAGAAGCGGCCAACCATCGCCTTCCCGAAAGCTGAGAAGGCGAGAGGTGATTGGGAACCGCGCGAAGCGGTGCTCGCTGCGTTCGAGGCCGCTCGCAGCCGTGAGCCGCGAGTGAAGTTGTTGTCTGACGCGGCGGCGCGCGAGGCGTTGCAGCTTTCGGCCGACGCTCCGTTGCCGACGTGGCAACGAGCGATGGCTTTCTTCCCGCAGAGTGCTCGTCGGCAAGGCGAGCATCGCAAGGCGGTCGCGGAACTCGGCCGTCTCTCGCCGCGCACGAAGGCGCGGATGATGTGGTCGGTCGCTCGTGAGAACCGCGCGTGGTACTCGGCGCAGTTGGCTCGCGAGGCATGTCACAAGCTCGGCCTGACCGACGATGAGCTGTTCACGCCGGCCGATTTGTCGGGAGCCGTTCCTGCCGCGGACAAAGCGGCGGTCGCGTTCGCTCGTAAGCTGACCAGCAAGCCACGACAGATGACCGATGGCGACATCGCCGATCTCTTGAAGCACTACTCGGCTCCCGAAGTCGCCGAGGTCGTGTACGTCGCCTGTATGAGCAATTCCTTTGACCGCTTCACCGAGGCTCTCAACCTGCGAAGCGAATGACTGTAGCCGGACTCGTGAGAGTTCGGCTCGCCGCACTGAAGTCTCACGACTTCAGCTACCACTCAATTCACTTTCTTCCCTCGTTTTTTCTTCAGGAGACTTTCCATGCGATTCTCGAAAACAGCTCTGTTCGGTCTCGTGGTTTCTTCCGCTGCTTGGGTTCATGCCGTCGATTCGGATGTCGCGCCGCGTCCGGTGCCGCTGACTAGGCCGGAGATGAAGGAGTACCTCGAAGACATGAAGGGGCGCAAGCTCCGCATCCCGTTGCCGGAGTTGACGGCGGAAGACAAGGAGAAGCTCGGCGAGCGTGGATCGAGCTACGAAAGCCGCTTGCGTTATCACTACGCGTCCCCCGACGCGCAGGGGCCGGGCGCACAAGGGGCTGGCGGGCAAAGGCAAGGCGAAGGTCGCGGTGCTGGAGGTGGTGGCTTTGGCCGAGACAACGATCCTGACAATTCGCTCGACTACGCCTTCAAGGTGCAGTTGTTCTGGATCGTGTCGCGGACCAACAACTGTCAGTATTGCCTGGGCCATCAAGAATCGAAGTTGCTCGGCGCGGGTATGACTGAGGACGAGATCGCCGCGCTCGACGGCGACTGGTCAGCGCACACGCCGGCTCAACGAACGGCCTACACGTTCGCTCGCAAGTTCACCTACGAGCCGCATCTGCTCAACGACGCAGACATCGACGGGCTGCGCAAGCATTACACCGACAAGCAGATCTTCGAGATGATCCTGTCGATGGCTGGCAACAACTCGATCAATCGCTGGAAGGAGGGAGCCGGAATTCCGCAGTCGGCAGGTGGTGGCAACTTCGGCGCTCGCCGACCGGAAGGGAACAATCCGGCTGCGGAGAAGAAAGCAGAGCGTCCTGCTGAAACGAAGCAGACCTATCTGACGCCGACGTCTCCAAAGTTTCAAAATTTGATTACGAAGGTCGCGCCGGTGACGTTTGATCCCAAGACCGGCAAGCCGACAACGCAGACTGTCTCGAATCGACCCGCGTTGGAATCCCGCGCGGAGGTTGAGAAGGCTCTGGAAGCCGCTCGCCATCGCAAGCCGCGCTTGCCACTGGCGGACGAAGCCAAGACGAAAGAAGTTTTGCCCGAAGGCTTCCCGGAAGGCGCGTTGCCGCAATGGGTGAGCCTGCTGGCCACGTTCTCGAACAGCGCGAAGGGACGCATCAGCGGCATTCGATCGGCTGACGAGCGTGGCGATCTCAAGCCGTTGTTCAAGGCTCAAGTCAGTTGGATCATCGCTCGCCAAGACCGCGCGTGGTACGCGACTGGCCAAGCCAAGCAACGTTTGAAAGACCTCGGCTGGTCCGACGATCAGATTTACTCGTTGGACGGCGACTGGGCGAAGTTCACTCCGGCCGAACGGTCGTTGTTCACGTTGGCTCGCAAACTGGCAGCGACGCCGGTGGTGCTGACCGACGCCGACGTGGCCGAAGCCGTGAAGCAAGCCGGCCCGCGCGATGTCGTGCAGACCATTATCTACACGACCAACCGCGCCTCGTTCGATCGCATCACAGAATCAGCCGGGTTGCGAATCGAAAAATAAGGTAGGAGGGCCGCCCTCGGCCGTCTGTGTTTTGGATACGAAACCATCCAGAAGGGCCGAGGGCGGCCATCCTACGCGGTTGCTCACCATGAAGACGATTGTTCGACAAATGCTGGTGGTTGCGATGCTGCTCGGCGGTGGTTTGGCCTTCGTTGGTTGTGAAGTTCAGGAAGACAAACCAATTCCCTCGCTTGGCGGCGCGAGTGGCCCCACCTCCACCGCTCAGAAAGTTGCCCCGAAAGACAATCAGCCTACCGTGACAAGCGAGCTGTTTGGCAAGAACGAAAAAGAGAACGACATCCTTCAATACCGCCTGCGGAACAGCCACGGGATGAAAGTCAGCGTGCTCAGCCTGGGCGCGATTATCACGTCGGTCGAGGTGCCCGATCGCGACGGCAAGTTCGCCAACGTGGCTTTGAACTTCCCTGATGCGGCCTCGTACCTCGTCAATGCTCCGTATTTTGGTGGAGCCTGCGGGCGCTATGCGAATCGCATCGCGAAGGGCAAGTTCACGCTTGACGGCACTGAATACGAACTGGCTGTCAACAACGGGCCGAATCATCTGCACGGCGGCGAGATCGGCCTGATGAAACGAATTTGGAAGTCCGAGGGATTTCAAAACGATAACGCCGTCGGCGTGAACCTCTGGTACATCAGCCCTGATGGCGAAGAAGGTTATCCCGGCAAGGTCAGGTTCGGCGTCGCGTATTCACTGAACGATAAGAATGAGCTGCGCATCGAGTACCACGTTGAGACCGACAAGCCGACCGTGCTGAACGTGACGAATCATGCCTACTGGAATCTGACCGGAGTGCCGGACGACTCGATCCTCGATCACGAACTGACGCTGTCTTGCTCCAAGTATCTGCCAGTTGACGAGACGTCGATCCCGACGGGCGAAATCGCAGATGTCTCGGACACGCCCATGGACTTCCTCAAGCCGGAGAAGATCGGCGCGAGGATAGACCAGACCATCAATGGAGGCGGGGGCTACGATCACTGCTACGTCGTGGACGGCGAGGCCGGCAAACTCCGTCCGGCGGCTAAGATCGTTGAACCGAAGTCGGGGCGCGTGATGGAAATTTCCACGACCGAGCCGGGCATTCAGTTCTACACCGGCAACTTTCTGGAGGGGACGCCCGCCACGGGTAACGCAGCCAAGCACGGAGCGTTCTGTTTGGAAACGCAGCACTTTCCGGACTCGCCGAACCGTCCCGAATTCCCCACTACGCGACTCAATCCCGGTGAGTCCTATACTCAGACGACGGTCCACAAGTTTTCTGTGGCCAAGTAGGTGTCGCTGGAATGACAAGGAACCCAGATATCCGCACGGAGCTTGCCGTCATGCACGAAATGGTTCTCAATTCATTGGCTCGGACGATTTCAAAGTTTGGTTTTTTGATGGTGCTGGTATCGGCCACTCTTCTGGGAGAAGTGGCCTCCTGTCGCGCGGATGAAACTCAACGAGGACCGAAACAATCTGCTCCGAGTGTTACCATGTCGAATGATCAAGAATGCTGGAAACGAATGCCCGCTGCCGTCTCTGGATCGGGGCAGGCGCTGCCGAGTTGGGCTAAGGCCGTCGCTTCGCAGTTACCTCGAACGGCGGCCGCGATGTTGCAGCTTGACCTGGCTCATCGCACCAAGAGTCCGCTTGATCCGGTCCTGCGCGGCAAGATGCGTTGGGTGATTGCCCATGCGAATCGCTGTGCTTACTCCGAGGCGTATGCTCTGGCGGACTTGAAGCGTGCTGGCGTGGAGGCGGCGTCGCTGGAAGTCTTGAAGGGAACTGCGGCATCTTGGCCGGAAGCTGACCGCGATCCGCTGGAGTTTGCTCGGCTGTTGACGGTTGCAGCGCCGACGATCTCTGACGAACTCTTTGAACGATTACGTTCGCGATTCGGGGACAAGCAGGTTGCGGCGATGGTGCTGCTTGGAGCCTACGGCAATTTTCAGGATCGGATTGTGCTGGGCCTCAATCTTCCTATGGAGGAAGGTGGCCCCCTGAGTCCGGTGGATGTGAAATTCAGTGACGAGGCCTTCCAGATTGCACCGTACTTTCCGACACAGAAGGAACGTCCTTCGCTGATTGCTGCTGGCGAGAACGTCGTTCCGAAAGACGAGGAATGGTCCCGGACTTCCTACGATGAGTTGCAGACACGATTGGAACGACAGCGCGATCGAAAGCCTCGTCTCCCCGTGCCAGTCTGGGACGAGGTGAAGAAGAACCTCCCTGCGGCGATGACTGTCCGTCCGACGCGGATCGTCTGGAACCTCGTTTGTTCGGGTTACGTTCCAGAACTGGCCGTCCCCTGGAGCATTTCCACTCGCACCATGTGGGCCGAGTCGGCGACGGATCGCGTCTTTGAGGAAAGTCTGTTCTGGATTCAAACGCGAAGCATCGATTGCAACTATTGCATGGGCCACTGTGAGATGCTGCTGGAGGTTGCGGGACTCGACAAGCAGGCCATTGCCGATCGGACCAGCCGGCTCGCAGGCTCTGATTGGTCCGCATTTCCACCGGCAGAGCAACGGGCCTATGCCTATGCTCGCAAACTCAGCCGCACCCCTTGGGAATTGAAGCCCGCCGATTATGCGACACTGGAAACCGATCTGGGTTCCGAGAACGCGATGGCCACGTTTTGGTGGCTCTGTCGCGGCCTCTACATGACCCGCGTCTCCGACGGCTTTCAACTTCCCCTGGAACGGGAGAATGTCTTTCAAAGCCTACCACTGAAGTAACTGGACTTGCCGTAACTTCCACTGGG
>JAYUFI010001070.1:0-1139 GCA_043738805.1 Planctomycetaceae bacterium
ACCGGCAGCCGCGCCGAGCAGCTCATGAGCGGTGCAATCAAGATTGTCGCCAACCGAGCGCGACGATCTTCGATCACACGCGTCGCCATGATGCCCGGAATCGCACAGGCATGAGAGGTCATCAGGGGCACGAATGACTTGCCGTTCAAGCCGATCTTCGACATCAGCTTGTCCATCAAGAAGGCGGCTCGCGCGAGATATCCGCAGTCTTCCAGCAACGCAATGAACAAGAACAACATCGCGATCTGTGGCAGAAACACGAGCACTCCACCGACGCCTGCCACGACGCCGTCAGTCAGTAAACTCCGAAAGGTCCCCGGCGGCACGATCACAGAGACCAGTCCCGCAGCCCAACCCTGAGCGGTCTCGCACAAGCCCATCAGCGGCTCGGCCCATGTGAAGATCGCTTGAAACACGACAAACATCATCGCGGCGAAAATCAACATTCCCACGAAGCGGTGTGTCAGAACTCGGTCAACTTTGTCGCTCAGCGTTTGCGGTCGAGCGGTCGGGACTGTCACCACATCCGCGAGAACATTCCTCGCCCAAGCGTATCGCGACTTCGCTTCGACCGCCGGAATGCGACAACCAGCGGCCTTCAATCTCGCTCGCGATTCATTCAACGTCGTTGACCATGCCGCTCGATTTTCGGTGAGCCATTCTGTTTCGAGATACCCGCCGATATCGAGTAACGCCCGTTCGACCAGATAGCTCGGCGTGTCCGATTTTCCGAGTTCCGCGAGCTTCGTCGCCAGTTGATGGCATTCGGCGTAGAAGATTTCGGGAAACGGATGCGGTCGCGGCCCCGGTCCGTTCGGCACCGCAGTCGCGATCGCCGATTTGACGAGATCAAGCCCTTCGCGGCGATGAGCGGACGTCGCGACGACTCGCACGCCCAGCTTCTTTTCCAAACCCGCGAGGTCGATCTTCACGCCGCGCGCTTCCGCGACATCGAACATGTTCAACACGAGCACCGTCGGCAAACCAAGATCGAGCACCTGACACGCGAGGTACAAATTTCGTTCGAGGTTCGCCGCATCCAAAATGCAAATGACCGCATCAACCTTCGCGACATCCGCCTGTCGTCCGAGCAGCACGTTGACCGAAACCATCTCATCCAACGATCGCGGCGACAGACT
>JAYUFI010001071.1:0-1137 GCA_043738805.1 Planctomycetaceae bacterium
GAAGTTGACGCTGGTTGATTTGCAGCGGTATGTCGATACGCGGGCGAAGCAGCCAGGGCGTCGCGGGCGATCGCTGAGTCCGACGACGATCAAGAAGGAACTCAGCAGCTTCAGCGGCGTGTGGACGTGGGCCATTCCACGCGGTTTGGTCAGCGGTTCGTTCCCCAACAAAGGGCTGCGGTACAGCAAGGTCGATCACAAGCAACCGTTTCAGACGCGGGCAGAGATCGAACGGCAGATCGGGCGCGGTGGGCTGACTGAAGTCGAACAGGCCGAGTTGTGGGATGCCTTGTATCTGACACCCGACGAGATCGGTCAGGTCTTGCAGCACGTACAGTCTGTCGCACGACAGCCCTTCCTCTTTCCGATGGTGCTGATGGCGGCCCACACGGGAGTACGGCGAAGTGAGTTGATTCGCTCGCAAGTCGCCGACTTTGACCTTGCCGCCGGTGTCGTTCACATCCGAGAGAAGAAGCGGGTGCGGGGCAAGCGGTCTCTGCGATCCGTCCCGTTGTCGCAGCGGCTTCAAGAAGTGATGGCCACTTGGCTGAGCGGCGTGACCGGCCGGTACACGTTCCACATGAACGGCGAGGCACTTACCGTGGACGAAGCGTCTGACCATTTCAAGCGGACGCTCTCGGGAAGCGTGTGGGACAAAGTTCGCGGCTGGCACGTCTTCCGACACTCGTTCATTTCGAGTTGTGCCGCGAAGGGGCTCGATCAACGCATCATCGACTCGTGGTCGGGGCATCAGACGGAAGAGATGCGGCGACGATACACGCATCTCTTCCCGAACGTGCAACGGGCGGCGATTCGATCAGTGTTTGAGGGGTAGCAGCCCTTCGGCCTGAATGCGTTGCAGTTCCTCGTGAGGGATCATCCACTCCAACGAACGGCCGCGTCCACTCGCTCTTTTGGTGGCTTGGACGCGGCTGTGACGACACCATTCGCGAACGGTGAACTCAGCCTTGCCGAGAACGCGTGCGACATCGGCGGTTGAGTAGAACTGCTGCACGATCTTCTGTTGCATCAGCACTCGCAACGCATCTTCGATTCGTTCCAGTCGGTTGATCAGCAGCGAGAACGAGATTGGTTCAGTCAATTCGGTCATGATATCTCTCCGAAATGCTTGGGTGT
>JAYUFI010001072.1:0-1136 GCA_043738805.1 Planctomycetaceae bacterium
TGAATGTGGATGTCGCCAAACCCCGCGAAGATCAAGCAATCGTCATTGAATCGTCGATCGGCCACGCCGAGTTGCGGCCCGACCTCAATGATGCGATCCCCTTCAACCCGGATTTGAGCGGAGACGATTCTTTCGGGGTTAACCAATCGGCCTTCAATGAGCATGAGCAGAGCCTTGGGAGATTCGTGACACGAATGACGTGGTTCTCAGTATTTATCTGCACTTTCCGAGAAACGATCGAAGCGTGTGATGGATGTTTGAAAAAATGGCTCACCGTTAAGGTTGTGTGGGATTCAATAACATCCACGAGAACCAACGATGGCCAAGTGTCGTTGCTTGCCGAAATGGTCGCAATGGATCGAATCGTTGAGCGTTGTTTTGCACGTGGACAATTGTTGGAAATTGCTGAGAAATTGCTGTCAGCTCGCCGATTGCGCGGCGTGACGCGATGACAAGACTGCGGTGCCAATGAGCCTGTGCTCTGCGGCCGGCCCTTCACGGCGAAAACGGACTTACCGCGTGATGAACGGCGGGTAGTCATGAATCTCGCCGGTGATGTAACGGGCCAGCAGGCGGGTTTGGATTTCGAGAATGCGGCGATAGGTGGTGAGATCGACGGTGATGCGAATGCTTGGTTTCGGATTCGTCATGCTGGGTGAGCGGCAGCGCGCATAAATCGACAAGACGCTTCCGAAGTTCTTTGAGGTTCGGTGAATCGCCAAGTCTCTCTCGCAGCTTCTCCACTTCGGTCGTCGTCGTGACGGCACGATGTCAGTGTCGAGGCGAGGCTTAAGCGTGCTTCCGCATCACGACGGCATACACCGCGTAAATCCTGGCGATGAAGGACCACCGCCACGGCGAACCGAATTCGACGTGAGCGAGTTGCGAAGTGAATCGCGGCTCGGTCTGTAGCAACTGCCGCAGTGCCGCAGGGTTTGTTCCGGTGAAGAAGTTGCGAGCGGCGATCTCTTTCGTCAACAGACTTTTGAGAGCGGCTTCGTTGATCGTATTCAGGGTAGGACAAGAATCGGAAGAGACGATCTCCGTGATGAGCACTGCCGCACCGGTGGCCTGAGTCAACTCCAGCATCAGCAAGAGATGTTGGAGCCGCACTGCCGAGACAACGTCCCAAAATC
>JAYUFI010001073.1:0-3184 GCA_043738805.1 Planctomycetaceae bacterium
CCCGCGACTCGGCGAACGCAAGCTCGCAATGACTCAAACGGCACCGGGGCGATACGTCGCCGAATTCGACACGCCGAACTCCGGCGCGTACCACTTGAACCTGTCGCAACGAGCGGCGAACAACGGCCCGATCATTCATCAACAAACTCGCGGCATCACGGTGGGCTACTCCGACGAATTGCGTCTGCGTCCAACGAACACCGAGTTGCTGCAACAAATCGCAACCGCAACCGGCGGACGATTTGATCCACCGCCGAGTGAAGCACTGCTCGATGCGCCCGGCCAATCGGCGGTGCAACGCATGGCTCAGCAAACTCGCCCGCTGTGGCCGGAGTTAGTGATGCTGTCGCTTGTCTTGTTCGTATTCGACGTCGCACTGCGACGCATCGACTTGACGGTATGGCTGCCAACTCGTTGGTCCGGATTGCCAACGATGGTGACTCCGACAAGGCGTGCAAGTCGGTCGGACAAATCGCAGGCCGTCAGACGAGATATCGTTCGACGCTGAGTGTCTCGAACATGCGGAGGCGCTCCAGTGAATGCGAATGGCTCTCGAACAGTGGTAAGAAGAGATTCGTGATTCAGAGATGATTCTGGAGCTGCTGCTCGTCACGCCGATGAGGTGTCCATAAACTTTGCGCGTTTGATAACTGTTGAATTCGATGGTGCGAGCGCTGCGTCTTGTTTTGGCAATACGAACTTCAGTGGATTGCGACCACATTCAACCACACATGTGAAAGTCACTGGCGTCACTGATCTTGAGAGGTTCACCGATGATTTCACAAAACGTTGGACGTTGGGTGCTCAGCGGACTTGTGCTGTACTTGGCTCTTTCCGAACGACTCGCGGCGGACGATCTGTTCCGCGATCGCGTGGTGCCGATCATTCAACGTCGCTGTCTAAGCTGCCACAACTCGGTCGATCACAAAGGGGGCTTCGCTCTGCAAACGGCCGACGAGTTGTCGAAGAGCGGCTTCATCGAATCGGGCAAGCCGAATGACAGTCACTTGCTCAGCGTCCTGAAATCAGAAGGCGGCAAACGCCCGGCGATGCCGAAGAATGGTGAGCCGCTCAAAGCCGAAGAAGTCGCCGCGATCGAGCTGTGGATCGCTGGCGGAGCGAAATGGCCGGACGGATTTCGGATTGAGGATCCGGTCGTCACGAACACCGATTGGTGGTCGTTCAAGCCGGTCGTGAGACCGCGAGTGCCGGAGATTCCAAATCTCAAATCTCAAATCTCAGATCTCAAATTTGAAATCCGGAATCCCGTTGATGCGTTCATTCTCGCGAAGCAGCGCGAGATGAAATTGACGCCGTCTCCCGAAGCCGATCGCCGCACGCTGATTCGGCGGGTGACTTTCGACCTCACCGGATTGCCGCCGACACCGGAAGAGGTCAATGAGTTCGTCAATGATCCCGATCCGACCGCGTACGAACAGCTTGTCGATCGGCTGCTCGCTTCGCCGCATTACGGCGAGCGTTGGGGGCGACATTGGCTGGACGTTGCTCGGTATGCCGACACCTGCGGCTACGACAAGGACAAACTGCGGCCGAATGCGTGGCCTTATCGCGATTACGTCATTCGCTCGTTCAACGGAGACAAGCCGTATGCACGGTTCGTCGAAGAGCAGATCGCAGGCGACGTGTTGTATCCCGGCACTCCCGACGGAATTCTTGGCCTCGGTTTCATCGCGGCGGGGCCATGGGATTTCATCGGGCACGTCGAGGTTCCCGAATCGAAGATCGACGGCAAGATCGCTCGGCACAACGATCGTGACGAGATGGTTACGGCGACGCTCAACACGTTTTGCAGCGTGACGATTCAGTGTGCTCAATGCCACAACCACAAGTTCGACCCGTTTACGCAGCAGCATTACTACGGCCTGCAAGCGGTCTTCGCGGCCGTCGATCGCGCCGAGCGGCCTTACGATCTCGATCCGTCGATCGAACAACAGCGACGCGATCTGTTGGCGAAGCAGCGCGACTTGCAAGCCAAGATCGGTGTGCTCGAAACCGAAGTTCGAGTCGCTGGCGGTGATGAATTCACGCGGCTTGAAAAGGAGATTCGCGAACTCACTCCAAAGGCACTGCCGCTCGCGAAGAAGCCGGAGTACGGCTATCACAGCGCGATTGAATCGTCGTCCGACAAGGCGAAGTGGGTGCAGATCGACCTCGGCCAAGTCGTCGAGATTGACCGAGTGATCCTGCATGCTTGCCACGACGAATTCGGCGGTATCGGTGCCGGCTTTGGCTTCCCGTTGCGGTATCGAGTCGATGCGTCTGACGATCCGCAATTGTTCTCCCGGCGAACGGGGGGCGTTAGCCCTCTGGTTGAAACGACGCCTAATGACTCGCCCGAAACCAGGGGGCTAACGCCCCCCGTTCGCCTGTACGATGCAACGCAAGCCGACGTCCCGAATCCCGGCCTCGTGCCGATCACGATCAACGCCAAAGGGACAAATGCTCGCTTCGTGCGCATCACGGTGCCGAAACTCCGCGAGCGAACCAAGGACTTCATGTTCGCGTTGGCTGAGGTCGAAGTGCTCAACGTCGATGGCCAGAACCTCGCGGCGAAGGCGGGTGTCACGGCGCTCGATTCCATCGAAGCCGGAGTCCGCTGGGGGCGAAAGAATCTCACCGACGGCATCTGGCCTCAAGCAGGAGACGCGGCTGCAATCGCGCAACTCGCCAAGGTTCAGGAACAACATCAAGCGATTCTTGACCGCATTAACACGCCCGAACGACGCACTCGTCGCGAACAATTGGACAAAGACCTCAAGGCGAGTCAGCAACAACTCACCGTATTGCCTCAAGGCCGTATGGTTCTCGCCGCCGCGACTGACTTCGAGCCGGCTGGCGGATTTCAACCGACCAAGGGCAAGCCGCGAGATGTTCAAGTCCTGCATCGCGGCAACGTGCTGCAACCTCGAGGGACGGCGAAGCCGGGAGTCCTGCCAATCCTGAAAGACGTCCCTGTTGAGTTCTCGCTGCCGGCCGATCATCGCGAAGGAGATCGCC
This sequence comes from Planctomycetaceae bacterium, assembly GCA_043738805.1. Lineage (GTDB taxonomy): Bacteria > Planctomycetota > Planctomycetia > Planctomycetales > Planctomycetaceae > SXKJ01. Next base: position 3,019 of record JAYUFI010001073.1, read on the forward strand.
GCGCCGCGCTCGCGAAATGGATCACTCGCCCGGATCACCCGACGACGTGGCGTTCGATTGCGAATCGAGTTTGGCAATTCCATTTCGGCCAAGCGATCGTCGAAAGCCCGAACGACTTCGGCCGCATGGGTCGCTTGCCGTCGCATCCGGAGTTGCTGGATTGGCT
>JAYUFI010001074.1:0-1134 GCA_043738805.1 Planctomycetaceae bacterium
ATTGACTTGATGGCCCTCTTCTCTTTGGCCTGCTTATCTTCGTCCTCGTCATCTTCGTCGTTGCGTTTCTTCACCTGCGGCGGAGCTTCCTTCGGACCATGACACGCCACGCAGCCGACCGAGTGAAACAGCGCTTGGCCTTGCTGACGATCAATCGGCTCGGTTGCTTCGGTCTGAAAGACGGACTTCGACTGGGCGATCAGAAAGTGAGTCAGAGCTTCAGCGATCCGGTCTCGTTCCGCCTCCGGTTGCGATACCAACACATCCGGCATTGTTGTCCCTGGATGAGCCGACGACGGAGATGCGAGGTATCGCCGGAGGTATTCGGGTGAGATCCGCGCACCGGCTTCGGCCAAGTCAGGCGCCGACTTCTCCGGCAGAGAACCTCGTTCGCCGCCGCGGTGACACGCCGCACAGCGCAGCTCCGCGATCAGCAGATCGCCTGCCTGAGCCTGAGTCAGCGGATGATGACCGGGCAGAGCCGGGTCGCCAGCAGCGACAAACGAGTTGGCGATCACGAGCCAGGAAGTCATGAAAACGAAGACTCGTCTCATTGTTGTTTCTATCGCTGTTTGTTGGGGCACAGATTGAAGTCTGCGCCGTAACCGACGAGTCCGCAGTCGGTTTCGACACCGACGATTGTGCTGTCGAACACCGACACCGACTTCCCTCCGGACCACTTGTACGAGCCTTCTACCAACGGCAGCTCAACTCGGTGAGCAAAGATGCGTGCGATCTTCATGGGAGACGTTCCTACTTTGCGTATGATGGATTCCAAGGATGCAATTCTAGTTTCAGCGTCCACCACTCTCTTGGCCCAGAATCGCATCGAACCGTGAAACCGCGCACAAAACACCCCAAATCTGACATGCCTCCGCACGTGGAGGTCGCGTTGTTGGAAAGGCTCTTCGACCGTTCGCCGGATGTGGCCTTTTTCGTCAAAGACGCGGCGGGGCGATACGTTGCCGTGAACGAATCGCTGGTGGCGCGGCACGGATTGAAGAGCAAGTCGCAGGTCATCGGCAAATGCCCGCGCGACATCTGCCCCGGCGACTTTGGTCGAATCCCCACCGAACAGGACGAGAAAGTTCTGCGCACCGGACGTCCACTGATTGACCATCTCGAAATGCAATG
>JAYUFI010001075.1:0-8366 GCA_043738805.1 Planctomycetaceae bacterium
CACAAGACGATGAATTCAGAGTCTTCAGGAGCGTCCGCCCTCGCTCACGCTTCGGGTTACTGAGGGATTGCGTCGAAGTGCGGTCGGCTGTTGAATCCCGTCGCCTCGCGAGTAATCAGCCACAACGACGGAACGTTTGAAAGATCTTTTGATGATCCCTCCCCTATCGAGCCTCGCCGCTTTGGCTGCTGACACGCGCATGGCGTGGGAGGTGGATTTGCCGACCAGTCCGACCGCGTGGCTCGGTTGGCTGGCGTTAGCCGCCGTCGGGATTGCGTTCGTGGTCGGGCTGTATTGGCGGGATGCGTCGGAGTTGCATCCGTTTTGGAAAATCTGGTTGCTGGTGCTGCGGTTGGGGGCTTGGGCGGGATTGCTCGCGATTGCGATCAATCCGCAGGAGCGAACGCAGACGACCTCGTTTCGCCCTTCGCGAATCGTCATTGCTGTCGATACGTCGCTGTCGATGCAATTGCCGGAGAGCAGTCCTGATGAACTGAAAGCCTCAGGCGATGCGACCGCTGGGCAGGCCGAGATCAAGACCGCTCGACCGCGAGTCGATGCGGTGCGGCAACTGTTGGAAAGCTCGAAGCTGATTGCCGAGTTGCAGCGGAATCATGACGTCAGCGTCTTCACGTTTGATTCGACGTTGGGCGGACCACATTGGCAATTTCGTTCGACCGACGCTCGAACCGTAGGGCAGGCGGCTCGCCTGCCGGGGGGAGCCGCAGGCGAGCCGCCTGCGCTACGAACACCGAACTGGGACGAAATCGTCAAGCCGCGTGGCGTGGAGACGCGGCTCGGCGAATCGCTGTTGGATTTGATTCGGCAGGTCAGCGGGAAATCGTTGTCGGGGGTTATCGTCATTTCAGACGGAGCGGCGAATTCGGGAGTCGATGTGTCGGCAGCGGTGTCGATGGCGACGCAAACGAAGACTCGGCTGATGACCCTCGGCGTGGGAAGCACACAGCCGCCGGTCAATCTCTCGATCGCCAGCGTGCAGGCTCCGACCGACGCGCACCTCGGCGATCCGTTCGAGATCGCGGCGTTCGTGCAGGCCGAGGGACTGGCCGGGAAGAACGCGATCGTCGAGCTGTTGTCTCGGCCGGAAGGGGAAACGTCTGAGCCGATCCTCATCGAAAGCCGAGAGATCGTGCTGGCCGATAACGGAGTCCCAATCGAGGTGAAGTTTCAGCAGAACCCGACGACGGCCGGTTCGGTGGAATACTTACTCCGTGCGAAGCCTTCGGTGAAAGTGAGCGAATTGAGCGACGTCGACAACGCACGCCGCAAGACGACTCGCGTCACCGACCGCAAGACGAAGGTGCTGCTCTTCGCCGGTGGGCCGATGCGCGATTATCTCTTCACGCGGAACATGCTCTTCCGACACTCGGCGGTCGAACTGGACGTGTTGCTGCAAACGGCTGATCCGGGGGCTGCGGTCAGTCAAGAATCGCAGAAGCTGCTGTTCGATTTTCCGAAGACGCGCGAGGAGCTGTTTCCGTATGACGTGATCGTGGCGTTCGATGCCGACTGGCGCAAGGTTTCTCCCGAACAACAGGCGATGCTTCGTGATTGGGTTTTCACACAGGCAGGGGGATTGATCCTTGTCGCCGGTGACGTCAACACGCCGTCGCTCGCGAGCGGCGGAGAGGAGATGAAGCCGATTCAGGAACTCTGTCCGGTGACGCTCAGTTCGCTGATCTCGGAGGCGCTGGCGGAAACGAACTCACCGCAGCCGTGGTCGATCGGCTTCACGCGAGCGGGACTCGAAGCCGGTTTCCTACAACTGACCGATGAGTCGATCAGCAGCGCCGCCGTTTGGAAAGAATTCCCCGGCATCTACCGTTGTTATCCGACCGCCGGAGCGAAGGCCGGGGCGACGGTATTTGCCAACTTCACGGACCCGCGCACCGAAAGCTCGTATGGTCCGCCGATTTGGATGGCGTCGCAGTTTTACGGTTCAGGCCGAACGCTGTATCTCGGAGCCGCAGAACTCTGGCGGTTGCGAGCGCTCGATGAAGATTACTTTGAACGCTTCTGGACGAAGGCGATTCGCGAACTCGGTCAGACACGGCTCAAGCGTGGCACGTTGCGAGGCATGTTGCTCCCTGAACGAAATCAGTACCTCTTGGGGCAGACGGCTCACATCCGCGCGTTGCTCTCCGATCCACAGTTCCAACCGCTGGCCGTTGAGTCGGTCGCGTTGGACATCGTCGATCCCACCGGCAAACCTTTTTTGCCACCGCTCCGATTGATGGCTGACAAACAACGCCCCGGCCAATATGTCAGCGACTTCCGTCTGAGCCTGCCGGGGACGTATCGGCTCGAACTGTCGATCCCCGAATCGACCGACAAGTTGACCGAGAAATTGGACGTGTCGCTTCCGAACTTGGAAACGGCAAACGCTCGGCAAAACGTCCAACTGCTCCGTTCAATGGCTGAGGAAACCGGCGGCGCGTACTTGCCGCTCGACGACCAAGCGGCGATCGAGCTGCCCCGGTTGCTCCCGAATCACGGCGAAGAGTTCCTGGTTGACGAACGCCTGCGAACGCTGTGGGATCGCGACTGGGTACTTTATCTGTTGGTGGGGCTGCTGTCGGTGGAGTGGTTGATGCGAAAGCTCTTGAAGTTGGCGTGATGAAGTTTGCTTACGCGTCGAGCCATTTGTGGTTCCCGGAAGGAAGCTCAAAGCGGAGTATGCTTTCAAAGAGACGACCGATGATTTGCCTGGATGACTTGGCGAGTACCGTGTTGAATTGTGGTGGCCTTCGGTTGTGAAGGCTGGTCCAAGATTTGATTCGTGAATCGTCTCGACTGTCGGAGTTCTTGCAGCCTGAAGTGAGCGACGCACGCTTGCTGATTGTGGCTGCGGCGATCGTCGAATTAGACTCTCATTCTTCTTGGAACTCAAATCGAATGGCATGTCGAATTTCCATGACGACGGGACGGCCAAAGCGTTTGGCCGGATCGAAGCGCCAGTCTTTAACAGTCTTTAGAGCCGAGTCGTCCATGCTCTTCACGCCACTGGATCGCGAGAGCTTGAGTGACTCGACGCGACCATCTGCACCGACACGGATCGACAGGACGACACGACCTTGCAGCTTCGCGGCTTTGGCCTCTTCGGGGTATTCTGGATCGGGATTCGACGCGAGCTTGATGGGCTGTTCGTTTTCATCCGCACCGCGTGAAGCGGCTGAACCGGTCGCCGCTTTTGAGTCTTGTTCCGAATCCCCTTCACGCTCAGCTTGACCGGGCGTGACTTGAGCGGAGTCCGTAGCGCGATTGGATACGACGAGCGGTTGTGGCGACTCGACGTTGTCTGGTTGCAGCGGTCGATTGAGCTCTGCGTCACGCACCGATGGGCGTTCGATGCGCGCCATGATCTGACGTGACTCCGCTTGTTCGGTCGCCTCACGGTGGAGCTGTCGCACGATGGTTGAGAACTCGTGTTGAATCGCCGCGTCGGGATCGACCGTCACTGGCGCGTGAATGACCTCGGCGATTGAACGGTGATCGAGCGCCGGAGTTTTCTGCGGCTCCGAATTCATTGGCGGCAAAGTTGTTTCGACGGTGATCGGTTCCGTGAATGCCGACGTCCGTGCCAGCAATCCACCGGCCCGCGCGTCCAAAGACGGAGCCGACGCGACCGACGCGCGACCTCGCACAACCGGCCACGCTTGTGGGCCTGATTCAACAACCGCGACGAAACAGTACATCGCTGCTCCGTGCAATAACACACTTCCCGACCAACTCGAAAGCCAATGTCGCAACATCGGTCGAGCAGCTCGCGACCAAGCGGTCGGATCGTCAGGAGTTACCCGAATCGGTAGCATCAATCGAGAACCATTTCTGTCGTGAACTGGAGCAGGTTGCCAAGCGAGTGACACGCCGGGGCAAAGATGATAGGCGGCTCCCCCGGCATCTCCCAGCGATTGACAACGTGATTCCGCCGCCAAGTCTTGCCGAAAGGACCAATGGAAAGTCACCGAGTGTCACGCGACGTATGCGTCCCTTTGGTCCTTTTCGGCCCTTCGGTCCCTTCTTATCGCGACGCATTCTCTTCAATGGCTTGACGATCAAAGCAGCCGCTCGCTAACTGACGCCCATGCCAAAGACCTTATCTGAATATGCCGAATGGTTATCTCAGCGCGACGACTTGATCTGGCCCGCCGCACCGGATCGGATACCGGCGAAGGCGATTCCGTCAGTCAAGCCGTTGTCGGGCATCCGCGCGGTGACGTGGAATGTTTACGGGACGCTGCTGCGAATTGCGGATGGCGACTTGTTGCTGTTGCCGCAGCAAGAACTGCGGATGCAGGTCGCGCTCGAAAAGACGATCAAAGAATTCAACATGTGGCAGAGTATGGGCCGCAAGCCGGGCGCTCCGTGGGAATACATGTTGTCGCAGTACAAAGACGTCTTTGAGGAAATGCAGCTCACGGTTCCCGCGAAGAAGGGGGATGTCGGGCAAGTCATCTCAACGAGGCTGTGGCGCAAGTTGATCTCGCGGCTGGAACAGAAGGAATATCAGTACGACGAAGACTTCTACGGTGACGCTGACGAGTACGCGGAGAAGGTCGCGTTCTTTTTTCATTCGTGCTTGCAGGGAATCGCAGCGATGGAAAAAGGAGCGGCCGTTGTGAAAGCGATTGCGGATGCTGGGCTCGCTCAAGGGTTGCTCGCGGACGGGCAATCTTTCACGCTCGTGCAGTTGTTGCGAGCGTTCCAAGCGACAACTAGACTCCCTCCCCTCAGTCGGCTGTTCACACCGGGATGCGTTGTGCTGTCTCACGATGTCGGAGTGCGAAAGCCGTCTCGCACCTTGTTCACGACAGCAGCAGAAGCTTTCGGACAGATCGGACTCACACCGGTGGAGGTCTTGTATGTCAGCAACCGACTGCGAGACGATTTGACGATTGCCAAGCAAATCGGTTTTCGGACGGCCCTGTTCGCCGGTGACAAGAACACCGTACAAGCAGCCGCAGAAGACTTGATGCAACGCGATCTGCGACCTGATCGACTGCTGACCGAACTGACACAGATCCGAAATTTGCTCGAAGAATAAACCTCAAAAAGTTTCACGCTCATGCCACAACCGTTGTGCGATTATTCGCAGTTTGATTTTGATAAACCGATGTTCGACCTCGAAGAAGTTCGCAAGGTCAACCCGCAACGCCACGAGATGGAACAGCTCTCGGCAGTGGTGCATGTCAACACGGAGACGTGGTTGATTGTTGGTTATAAAGATGTCACTCACGATGAGTTTTGGATTCGCGGCCACATGCCCGAATACCCGTTGATGCCCGGCATCGTGTTGTGTGAGTGTGCGGCACAACTCGCCGGGTTTCTCGCCCGAAAGTACAAAATTCTCGGCGGTGATTATCTCGGCTTCGGCGGCATGAATGAGGTCCGCTTTCGAGCGCCGGTGTATCCCGGATGCCGACTCGTGCTGATCGCACAACTCACAAAGTTGCGAAAGAATCGGCTCGCCGAATACAGCTTTCAGGGCTTCGTCGAAGGGAAGATGGTCTTCAGCGGCGATATGATCGGCGTCCCCATTCATCGCGACCCGGCCGCTGGCGAAGCTGCCGGTACGTAGCCGTCACGTTCTCACTGCCCGTGACCCTGGAAACGCCATGTCATTGGATGCCCCTGATTTAAGTCCGTACTTTCTCGTCTTCGATGAACTTAGCCCATACCTCGCCGAGGGTGATTTCCTTGACTGGTCGAAGTTGTTCGTCGCATCGAGCGCGACTGGCGACGCGGCAAAACCTGTCGAATTGGATGTCGGCTGCGGTCGTGGAATGTTTCTCTTCAATGCGAGTACGACCCGCCTCGATACGAGTTTCCTCGGAGCCGAAGTCGATTTTCACGAGGCACGTCGCGGAGCCAAGCGACTGCTGAAGCGGGCTCAACCGAACGCTCGGGTCATCGGCGGGGACGTGAATTACCTCCTCGACAAACGGATTCGCCCGGCGTCGCTGGCCGCTGTTCACGTTTATTTTCCCGACCCGTGGTGGAAGCGCAAGCATCGCCGCCGCCGCCTCTTCACCGACCTCTTCGCCGATCGAGTCGCTCGCGCTTTGCAACCAAGCGGCCTGTTGCACATGTGGACCGACGTGGCCGACTACTTTGAAATCGTCGCCGCGTTGATGGACCATCATCCGCTCTTCAGTAAACTTCTGCCTCCCGAAGAACGCCCCGCCGAACACGACTTGGATTACACCACTGGCTTTGAACGCTCCCGCCGCCAATCGGGTTTGCCAATCCACCGAGGGCTCTGGCAGCGTCGCTCCGAGCCTGTGAACCAATCGTAGAACAGGTGCCTGCCTGTTTACTTTGTAGCGGTCCATCAGGTTGGCGAGCCGCTAGTGGTCCGCCAACATGGAATTGAAAGATCGTAGGTCGGGTCTCCTGACTCGACCGAACGGCCCTGGAGAGCTGTTCTACCTATCAACTGACGATTGGCAGACCGCTATTCGGGAATCGTCAGCTTCGGCTTCGCGTTGTTCTTGTTGGCCTGATTTTCGGTCGGCTTTGCAGGCTCATTTTCTGGCAGCGTGAGGACTGGCTTCGAGAGATCGCTCTTGCGAGTGGCCGCTCCTTGAGTGAGCAACTCGATTCGCTTCACAGTCGGCTTTTCGTTCGCTGGGGTTGTCGGCAGTGAGGGCGACGTTTTACCGAAGATCAACGGAAATGATTTCGCGAGATCCGTTGGCGCTGCTGCTGGTTGTGCTGCGAGCGTTTTGGTGGCCGAGTCATTCAATGAAACCAGCCGTTGTTGCACAACACCCTGCAAGCCGTTGGCCCAAAGATGATCGACAAACACCTGCAATCTTTCCTGCGATGATCGGCCTGCCGCCGCGCGAATGAGTTGGACAAACTTCTGTCGCACAAGTTCGGTGTCTTGGCCCATCAGAGACTTTGACAACCAACGCAGTTCGTCGTCGTTGAGTGTCCCTAGTTGATCCGAGATCACTCGCACCATGTTGCCGAACGCGGATTCGGAATTGAGCCACGGTTCGATCTCTGAATTCAACCTCTCGGCATTGAGCCGTTCCATCCCTTTTCGAGAAAGCCGAGCTTGAATCGTCTGGTTAGCCGACGACGCCAACCAGCTTCCATACCAACACGAGATCGGTCCCAATCGTGGATGCTCAAGAGCTTCTTGCAACTGTTGATTCGTCGCCTCGAAGCGTTGCAACCAACGGAAAACGAAGAAACGATGAATGGCGTGCATGGCCGAATCAGCGGGAAATAATTGGCGAGAGACATTCAGACCGAGACCAGCGCACATTGAGTACCAGTCCATTGGCCCGACCTGTGCCATCGAATCCGCGCGAATGAACGTGCCTTCGCTTGGCCACTGCAACATACCAGTCAAGGGGGCCAAGACTTTGGACGTTAGCAGCTTGCAGAGGATTCGCTGCGCCAGGCGTTGATCCGCTTCGTCGGTGAACGATACGGCCCACATATCTGCGGCGATCACGGCAACGGCGGCCAAGAAGGAATCTGATCCATTTTGATCGGCGGCCAACTCAATCAATCGCAGCGTCTCGCGATACGCCTCATCGAACGCGCTGTTCTGAAATGTCAGGCACATCACGTTCTCGGCCTTTGGATCTTTCCAGCGGACGTCGATCACTCGCCCGGTGAATGAATCGACCTCGATCTTCAAGGCATTACTTTCAACGAACAGCCGATCGCTCGTCAGACGGTGTGTCAAATCCTTGTCATGAGCCAACAACACGGCGTTTGTCGGTTCGACCCTGAGTATCGGAGCAACCGCGCTGGTGGCTGGTTTGTTGGGGTCAGACTTCTGGCTCCAATTCCAAAAGAAACCGATATTGGCTTGTTCTTTTATCCCATCACGATTCGGAGGCATCCCTTGAATGACAAACATCGGCGTGACAGGAGACCGCCCGATGATTCGAAAACTCCGTTGTAAAACCGGCGAGACGATCAACACTTCGTTGCCGTTCAAGCAGATGCTCCAGTCGATGAAGGGAGGTTGTTTGCGTGCTTGCTCGGTAACTGCAGCGTGCCAACCTCGCAACCGACAATAGAAGCGGTTCGGCGGAGAGCAAACCACTTGAAAATCAAATCGGCCTGTCGGCTGTTTGTCTTCTGCGGCAAAACTCTGTCCGCCGCAACGAAACGTCAAATCTTCGGCCACGGACTCATCGTCGAGTTGCCTCACTGCCCAAGCATTCAAACGTCGCTGAGCTTTGAGCAGCACATGCTCGATCTCCGAAAATGGTTTGCCGAGCAACGGTGCATCGGGGTTTTCTCGCAGCGTCATTTGCAGGTGCAGAGGTCCATCCTTGCGAGTCGGTGGGAGGACTTGCACCACTTGATGCAAGAAG
>JAYUFI010001076.1:0-3176 GCA_043738805.1 Planctomycetaceae bacterium
AGCGAGGGGCAGATGCAACGCATCGTCATCGTCTGGCAGCGTGCAAATGCAACGATGATCTCTACCTTACGTGACAGAAATTGAACGCCGCGTGTGGTCTATCATGGCTCTCAACGTTTATGTATTTGGCCACACGTCAGTTCGCACCTTCGCTCTCAATGCTGAAGATTTCTGGAAAGCAGGCTTCACCCACAAACCGATGCCGGTACGATCCTCGACCTGCGAAAGGACAATCAGTTCAAACCGTGGTTTGCTGTTGAAACACAACGCGCGAGTGAGGGGCCGAGATGCTGACAATCCTGGGACCATCGGGCCATGCGTGTGACGGCGTTTCTCGACGAGCGATCTTACGGGCGGGCGGCTTGTCGCTGTTCGGAGGACTGTTGGCCGATGCCTCGCAGCCGCGAGCGGCCCAAGCGGCGACAAAAATTGCGAAGGCCGCACGTGTGAAGTCGGTCATCTTGATTGACCTCTTCGGTGGGCCGAGTCACATCGACATGTTTGATCCGAAGCCGGATGCTCCGGCGGAAGTGCGTGGTGAGTTCGCTGCGATCCCGACTTCAGTGACCGGCTTGCCGATCTGCGAGCATCTTCCACGCATGGCCGAGTGGATGAATCGAGTCACACTGATTCGCACGTTATCGCATGGTTATAACAGCCACAATCCGTATGCCGTGATGACCGGCTTCACAGCGGGGAATGATCAGCAGGATTATTTTGCTCGGCCTACGGACTATCCGAGCATGGGTTCGGTGGCGACGTATTTCGGAGTCGGTCAGCCGGGCATCCCACCGTATGTCGTGTTGCCGGACGTGCCGGGTTACTCGCAGTCGTTGCGGCGAGCGGGACCATACGGTGGCTTCTTGGGTCGCAAGTACGATCCGCTGTTCGCCGCGTATGCCCCGCAGCTCGATAAGCCGCTCGATTCTGGCAAAGACTTTTATGAAGACACGGTCTTCGCGACCGGCGACCCACGTTTGCCGTCACTGGAGGCCGCGCTGACTGCTGATGTGCTTGACCGACGGCGATCGTTGCTCAGGCAATTCGATGATCAATCGCCAATGGTCGAAGGCTCGCGCGCGACGCGCAACTTGTCCGAACAACAGCAGGCGGCGTTCGACCTGTTGTTATCGCCGAGAGTTCGCGGTGCGTTCGATCTTTCGACAGAAAGTACCGCGACGCGAGATCGTTTCGGTCGAGACATCTTCGGCTCGTCAGTGCTGATGGCTCGACGGTTGGTTGAGCATGGCGCCTCTTACGTCACGATTCATACCGAATCGAAAGCAAACGGCCACTGGGACACACATAACAACAATTTCCGCATGTTGCGAAACCTGCGGTTACCGTTCATCGACCGCTCGTTGCCCGCGCTGTTTGAAGGCTTGCAGGCGAAGGGCTTGTGGGACTCAACGCTCGTCGTGATGTGTGGCGATATGGGTAGAACTCCGAAGATCAACAAGGCCGCCGGTCGCGATCACTGGCCGCAATGCGGCTTCGCACTGCTCGCCGGTGGTGCCGTGAAGCCCGGCTATGTTCATGGCACGAGCGACAAACAAGCCGCCTATCCGATCGACTTCCCGGTCAGCCCTGGCGACCTTTGTGCGACGATCTACGAATTGCTCGGCATTTCTCACGAGGCCACCGTGCCCGACCACCTCACCCGCCCAATCCCCATCTCGCACGGTGGTCAGCCGGTGTGGGAAGTGCTGACGTGATTACTCAAACTGAGGATTTTCTGGGGAGGGAATTTCAACGCAAAGACACGAAGAACCGCAAAGAAATCAGGAAAAGGACCATTTCCAAAGTCTCCGCACAATGATCCTGAGAAATGATCGTTGGACGCATCTTCGCGTTCTTTGCGCCTTGGCGGTGCAAACGATTCAGTTTGCGTAACGCCTCGCCAAGTTGATGACCACGTCCGTGCTGTCGAACTCGCTCGTCAGCGGCCCAACGATTCGCCGTCCCATGCGATGGTTCGCCACGACGCGCGTCCCGGTTTGCGGCTGAGGACAACGACGCCATGTCCGTTCGCAACAAACGCGCGAGCCGAAACTGTTCCGACCTGACCACTACCGCCGGGGATCACGATCTTCATGTCACAAGCCTTCTGAAAGATTGTCTGATAGATTCCGCCGGCCGACTGACTGCGATTCGCATTTGTTATTAACGACACAATGTGGCACACGCGGCTCGCGTGCGTTGGCTAGCCTTCTTCTGAGTTCTACTCGGCACACGAGTTTTGCTCAGTGAGGTTTGAATCGACGCACGCGAGCCGCGTGTGCCACAACTCAAAGGAAGCACCGTGAAGCTCAAACTGTTTCTCGTACTCGTCGCTCTCGTGTTCTCTGTACGCACATCATTGGGCGAGGAGATCAAGCATTCGTTCTTCATCGCCGGGCCGTCGTTCACGGGGATCATTGATGAAGAGGGCCGCGAGGTGTGGGACTCTGGCAAGGGAGCGGCTCGTGATGGGTTTGTGTTGCCGAATGGGAATGTGCTCATTGCTTGGAGCGATGAGGTCAAAGAATTCACGCGCGATAAGCAAGTTGTGTTTCGATTTGCTCGATCGGCTGATGCGAAAGAGATCGGGACTGTTGAGCGACTTGATAACGGCCGAACGCTGATCACCGAGTTGGGACCGAAGCCGCGATTGCTGGAAGTCGAAGCCGATGGAAAGATCGCGGTCGATTGCCCGCTGAAGCCGGAGACCGACAACGCTCACATGCAGACGCGCATGGCGCGCCGGCTGCCGAGTGGCAATTATCTCGTGCCGCACTTGCTGGCGTTCAAAGTGAAGGAGTATTCGCCGAAGGGTGATGTCCTGAACGAATTCAAAACAGACCTGGATGATCTCGGCGGACGCAATGCGGAGAACTGGCCCTTCACCGCGATCCGGTTGGCGAACGGCAACACGCTTGTGAATCTGACTCACGGCAACAAGACGGTCGAAATGGACGCGACCGGCAAAGTAGTTTGGAAAGTCGGCAACGAAGACTTTCCCAACGAAAAGCCGTTCGCCGATCCGTGCGGAGGGCAACGTCTGCCGAACGGTAACACAGTCATCGCCAGTTATGGTTCACGCGGAGCGATCAAAGTGTTTGAAGTGACCGCCGACAAGAGGCTCGTTTGGACTTACACCGGCAAGCACAACGCTCACGAGATTCAAGTGCTGACGA
>JAYUFI010001077.1:0-8343 GCA_043738805.1 Planctomycetaceae bacterium
CACTCGGAACTATGGATGCCGAGGGACAGAAACGTTTGCTGATTCTCAGAACGCAACCGGTAATCGCCGACAAAGACTCGAACGCCCTGTTCGGCGAGAAGCATTGCGGTGGCTCGACCGATTCCGCTGGCTCCACCGGTGATGACGGCGACTCGGCCAGAAAGCGTCGCAGGGACGGAGGTCATCGAGCATTCCTTCGGGTCGCCGTAACGGACCTCAACTCGCTTCCAGAGTTCAAGTTAAGCCGGTAGAGTCGCCACCGGTTGAGCAAAACTTACCAAAATGTTGCGAACGTCTTCGCGTGAAGTCAGGTACTTATCCGCCGCGAGTTTGCGAGCCGGTTCCGCGCGGGCCGGACGATAACGTTCTCAGCATCCTCAGGCAAACGGCGAGAGGGAGGCATCTATGAGCGAATTGAAGTGGACGAATCTGCGATCGGTTCGATGGGCTGCCGCGAGTATCGCGATGGCCGTCAGCACGTCCTTAGTGATGTCGGCTGATGAAGAGAAAAAGGAAACGAAGCCAGCAAAAGCGGAAGCCAAGGCCGAGTCGGACTCAAAGACTGAGGTAAAGCCGATCGCCAAGAAACGCCGCGACGACTTCACGACCGGCTCCTCCGATGTCCTGTTGTCGTTCATCAACGAACAAGTCCGCCAAGGTTGGACCGACAACGAAGTCGAACCCTCTGAATTGGCTGGCGATGGCGAGTGGATTCGCCGCGTGTATCTCGACATCGTTGGACACGTTCCCCCGGTTGAGGATGTCGATAAATTCCTCGCCGACAAAGACAAAGCCAAGCGATCCAAGTTGATCGACAAACTGTTGGATGAACCCGCTTACGTCCGCCATTGGACGACAGTGTGGACAAACCTAACGATTGGCCAACAAACGCCGATGCGAGTCAGTCGCAAAGGAATGCAGAAGTTTTTCCGCGAAGCGTTCACGAAGAACCGTCCGTGGAATGAGATCGTGGTCGATATCGTCTCCGCCGAAGGCCACTTCGAGGAAAACGGGGCCGTCAATTATTTGCTCGCTCAAATGCAGATGCCGGACGAAGGAGTTCAGGCGACCGCGAAGACCACACGGCTCTTTATGGGCATGCAAGTGCAATGCACTCAGTGCCACAATCACCCGTTCAACGATTGGCAACAGCGGCAGTTTTGGGAGTTCAATACGTTCTTCCGCCAACTCCGTAAAGAAGAGCACCAAAAGTACGACATGAAGACCGGTCGCAATGAGTTCTCGTATGCGGAACTCAAACGTCGCGAGGGGATCGAGCAGTTCGTGCTCTACGAGAAGAGAAACGGCACGCAGGAAGCGGCTGAGTCGAAATACTTCGGCCAGCCGGTCGATGTGATGAAGAAAGATGCCGAAGGCTACGACGTCAATCGCCGGGCTGAGTTGGCCAAAATGATGACCGAAGGCGAGAAACCGATGGTTGCGATGGCGATGGTCAACCGGATGTGGAGTCAATTTTTTGGTTACGGTTTCACGAAGCCTGTGGATGACATCGGACCTCACAACCCATCATCGCATCCGGAGTTGATGGACCGGATGACGGTTGAGTTCGTGAAGTCGCGATACGACGTCAAACAGTTGATCCGCTGGATTTGCAATTCCGAGGCATACAACCTCACGAGCCAAGCATCGAAAGCGAACGAAGAGAAAGATAATCCGAGTTCCGGGACAACCTCGCTCTTCAGTCACGTTTATTTGAAGTCGATGTCAGCGGAACAGCTTTACGATTCGTTGATCGTCGCGACGAACGCCCACAAATCCGGCCGATCAAGCTGGGAACAGACCGAACAAAAGCGGCAGCAGTGGATGCAGCAGTTCGTGATCGCGTTTGGCACCGACGAAGGTGACGAATCGACGACCTTCAACGGTTCGATTCCGCAAGCGCTGATGATGATGAATGGCGAACTGGTCAAGGACGCGATCAGCGCGCAGAAGGGGAGTTATCTCAACACCATCTTGTCCGAAACGCCACAGGACAAGGACCGCGTTCGCAAGCTGTATCTGGCCGCTTTGAGCCGCAGCCCGAACAACAAAGAAACTCAAGCGGCTCAGATGATGTTGAAGTCGAACTCCGACAAACTGGCTGCTTACCAAGACATGTTTTGGGCGTTGCTGAATTCCAACGAATTCATCTTCATCCATTGAACGAAGCCGTATCCCTTTGATTTGTCATCGCTGTTGCTGATGTCAGCGACAGCCTCCTTGAACACGATCTGACTCCCAATTTTACGAAAGGTGATTTCCATGAACCTCACTCCTTCCGGCATGAGCCGCCGCCACTTTATGAGACACATGGCGGCCAGCGCAGCGACGATTCCCGCGATCGAATTCATGAACCACTTACACGCTCACGCCGACACCGTGCGCAAGAATCAAAAAGCCTGCATCCTGATGTGGATGGGCGGCGGACCTCCGACGATCGACATTTGGGACTTGAAGCCCGGCTCCAAGAACGGTGGCGAATTCAAGCCGATCAAGGCTGCGGGAACACAGATCAGCGAGCACATGCCGAAGACTGCTTCGGTGTTCGACAAGTTGGCGGTTGTTCGCTCGATGAGCACTCGCGAAGCGGATCACGGCCGCGGTCGCTACTTCATGCACACTGGCTATGTTCCGAATCCAACCGTTGTGCATCCGACCTTCGGTTCGGTGGTCAGCCACGAACTCGGTTCCAAGCGTAAGGAACTCGAAATCCCCTCGTTCATCTCGATCAACGGTGATCCCGGCAGCCCAGGTTTTCTCGGCATGTCGAACGCGGCGTTCGTGGTTGATTCCAACGGTCGCATCCGTAACGCGGACACAGACGGCATGGATAAGCGACGCATGGATCAACGCCTCAGTATGCTCGGCGTGATCGAAGAGAATTTTATTGGCTCGAAGCGCGGTGATGCGCCGCAAGCTCACAAGGACGTCTATAAGAAGGCGATCGACCTGATGACCTCGAAGCAAATGGAAGCGTTCAAGGTCGAGAAGGAAGATCCGAAGATGATCGAGAAGTATTGCGGTGGCGGTGGTGCGATGGGTGGCATGGCGCGCAACGATTTCGGTCGTGGCCTGCTGATGGCTCGCCGCTTAGTTGAAGCCGGTGTGCCGTTCATCGAAGTGGGGATGGGTGGTTGGGACTTGCACGCCAACGTCTTCAACACGTTGAAGGACCGCAATCTGCCACCAATGGATACGGCGATTCACGGCTTGGTCAGCGATCTCACTGACCGTGGGATGATCAAGGACGTGGTCGTGGTTTGGATGGGCGAGTTCGGTCGTACGCCGCGCATCAATCAAGACGTGGGTCGCGATCACTGGGCCGCAAGTTGGTCAGTCATGATCGGCGGCGGCGGATTGAAGGGTGGGCAAGCAGTCGGAGCGACCGACGAGGACGGCCTGACTTGTGCAACGAAGCCGTACCTGCCCGGCGATATTTGGGCAACAGCGTGTCACGCTTTGGGTATTCCGACGACGACGGTTCACACCTCGAAGCGTGGCCGTCCGATGAAGATTGCCAATGGCGGAACTCCGATTCCGGAACTGATTGGTTAATAGCTGCCTCTAGGGGAATGGAAGCAAAACGGGGGCCTATTGCGGCCCCCGTTTTAATTAGATTGGTGCGTGGCTTGATGTAACCCGAAGTGTTAGCGAGGGCGGACGTTCCAAGACGTTTTGAGTTCATCGACTTTTGAGGCGTCCGCCCTCGCTGACGCTTCGGATCACTTTGAAACAGTGTGTTCGAGCCAAGTGATTGAGCATGAGCGACCCAGCGAACAAGACGGCGGAGGATGCGAGTTCGCTGGACCAAGTGCCGTCCGCCGAATTCGTGCAACTCTTCACCAAACTACAACGGCGGTTGTTCTTGTTCATCTTGTCTCAAGTGGGTAGCCCGGCTGATGCCGAAGAAGTTCTGCAAGAGACCAACGTCATCATCTGGAGCAAGTTTCATCAGTTTCAATTGGGGACGAACTTCTTCGCTTGGGCGGGGATGATCGCAACCTACGAGATTCGCAAATTTCGCGATCGCCGTCGCGACCGGCGGTTGCAATTCAGCGACGAGTTTTTGTCCCAAGTTTCCGAGGACGCAATTGAACTCAGCGAGGAATTAGAACTCCGACGAGAGGCGCTCAATGAGTGCTTGCGTCGTTTGAAACCGGAAGACCGAGAACTCATTCAAGCTCGCTACGCTCCCGGCGAGAATGGTTTGAGAGTGGCCGAGAAGTTGGGACGACCGACGAACTCGGTTTATCAATCAGTTGGCCGAATTCGCAAAGTCTTGTTTGACTGTGTGACCCGCCGCCTCGCCTCAACGGCCAGAGCTACGACATGAAATTGCCTGATCCATCACCGCCGCCTGAACTCTTCGAGTTACTCGAAGCGCTGTGCGAAGACCGGCTCACTCCGGCTAACGTACAACGCCTTGAGCAACTCGTATTGAGCAGCGCAGCCGCGCGGCGAACGTATTTGGCGTATGTCGATCTGCATGGCACGTTGCATTGGAACGCCGCATACGGTGCGGACGGCGAAAACTTTGATCCTGCTGTCTCCTCAGTGCGTTCGTCCGACGATGTTGCGAACAACGAGGAACGCACGACGTTCCGACGACGACCGCTGGGTCTGTGGATCACGGCAGCGTCAGTGGCATTGTTTGGCGTGCTGTCGTTTGCCCTCGGACGATGGTTTCCTCCAGGCGGAGCGGGGCAGCCAATTGCTGGCGCGGGACGGAATCAACCATCGGCTCCGAGCGATCATCAGGCTCCAGCAGTTGGCACATTATCTTCGGGCGAAGGACAGGCTCAGGAGTATGATTCGGTCGGCAATGTCGCAAATGCGAATCCTGATTCGGACAAGCCCGCGATGTTGTCATCGCAAGAGGAGTCGATCAGCGTTGCTGAAGATCGAACAGGAAGCGAACGAGTCGAACGTTCGACAAACGGCGATGTGACTCCGAAGACGAACAATGAGACCGTCGGTTCCGCAAAAGCGGTTGATCCGCAGAACGTAGCGTCGAACGGTTCGACGCCCCAATCGACTCAGCGCGCGATCGAGTTCATCAACGAACATCTCGCCGCCGGTTGGAAGCTGTACGGCGTCGAACCTTCACCGAAAGCGGATGATGCGGAGTGGTTGCGGCGAGTTTATCTCGATGTTGTCGGTCATATTCCGCCGGTTGATGTGGCGGAGCGATTTCTCAGCAGCCGTGATTCGCTCAAGCGAGAAAAGCTCGTTGATTCGCTGTTGGATGATCCGAGTTACGTTCGCAATTGGACGATCGTCTGGACGAACTTGTTGATCGGTCGCTCGGATTCGCGCGACGTGAATCGTGCGGCACTTCAGAAATTCCTGCGAGAGAACTTTGCGAAGAACCGGCCGTGGAATGAACTGGTGGCCGAGTTTGTTTCCGCAGAAGGGAACGTCGCCGAAAACGGTGCTGCGAATTTCTTACTCGCACACATGAACAACGACGCGATGCCCGCAACTGCGATCACGTCGCGAGTTTTTCTCGGACGCCAAATTGGTTGCACGCAGTGTCACGATCATCCGTTTAACGATTGGAAACAAGAAAGCTTTTGGGCACTCAACAGCTTCTTCCAACAGACGTCGATTGCTCATGCGGATCGACGCGACGATCGCAACGACAAGATGAAATCGCGCGTGACGACATTGGAAACAAAACACGTGGGCGGCCCGACGCACTTTGAAACTCGGCGCGGATTGATGCAGGTCACGTATCCGAAGTTTGAAGGTGTCGCCATCAACGACGACGCGGACACAAATCGTCGCCAGGAACTCGCCAAGCTGATGACGTCGGGCGAGAAACCGCTGATCGCCGAATCGCTCGTGAATCGGATGTGGGAACATTTCTTTGGCTGTTCGTTCACTCGACCGGTCGATGACATGGGGCCACACAACGCGCCGAGTCATCCAGAGTTGCTCGATCATTTGGCCCGTGAGTTCGTGGCCAGCGGATATGACCTCAAGCAACTGATGCGTTGGATTTGCCTGAGCGATGCATATCAGCGAACCAGCCGTTTCAGCAAATTGAACGAGCAAGACGATCCGGCGACCGGCGCTGCACCGCTCTTCAGTCGAGTCTATCTCAAGGGAATGACTGCCGAGCAGTTGTACGATTCGTTGCTGCTCGCGACGGGTGCCGACAAGACGCCGCTCGAATCGGGTGACCACGACCGCCGTCGTCACGAATGGTTGCAGCAGTTCGTCCATGCATTTCAAACGGACGAGAACGATGAATCAGTCACGTTTGAGAGCAGCATCGCGCAAGCACTGTTGATGATGAATAGCGAACTGACCGAGCACGCGCTGAGCCTCGACCGTGGAACGCTGTTGGAAAAGGTCGTTCACAGCCGCGATGCAGAAGCGGAGAAGCTCAAGCGACTTTGTTTGGCAACGCTGACACGCTATCCGACGCCGAAGGAATTACAAACGCTCCGTAAGCTGCTCAACAACGGATCGGTGACTCAACGCAATAACTCTGCCGGTTGGCAAGACGCGCTGTGGGCCTATCTGAACTCCAGCGAGTTCGTGCTAGTTCATTAACTGAGCTGATTCCTACTCAGGAACGGGCTCGAAAAACTTCCCGATGTCGTGCCAGTACGACGCGCAAGCGAGTGATTCAGGCTACCGCGATTCGCGTGCATGTCGTGCTAACTTCCCGATGTGCCAAGGAAGTAATTTCGGCTTCGCACCTCAAAACACCGACAGCAGCAGCAACTGCGAAGTGCGAATCAACCACTTCCGGTCGTTGGCAGTGAAGGTTCCTTTGGCAAGCAACTGCTGACATTTGTTTTGGGCCTGCGTCACAATCAATCGTTGTAGGTCTGTAAATTTCCGTTGGCCGTCTGCATCGAGCAGTAATTGAGTAATGCGCAGGACCGCTTTCACTTCATCGACATCGGGCGAAATTTCGTCGTTCCATGCCGGAGCTTGATCCGTGTTGGCGGCGGCTTGAATGATGTTCAACACGAGGCTCGACACGGCAGCCACTTTCTGAAAGTCGATCTTTTCTGGCACGTCGCGCGGCGTGTGATAGTCCGGATGCTCGCCGGTCGAGAAGAAGAGGAACGGCACCTTCTCACCCCAAAACGGGCCGTAATCGCTACGCACACCGATGAGGTCGATACCGAGTCGAGCCACTTCCAGTCCGCGCGGTGAGCCGATTTGATCGAGCATCCTCTTCAACTGCGGAGCGTGTTCGCTCCCCATCACGAAGACCGTCGGCAGCGGCAGATCGCCCAACGATCGTCCGATCATGTCTGCCGTGATAAACAACTTCACGTTCTCAATCGGCCACGGCGGATGTGCAACAAACCAACGTGAGCCCCACAGCATTTGCTCTTCCATATCGAAACCGACAAAGACCACGCTCCGTTTCGGTCGTTGCTTCAACTGAGAAAACTGTCGGGCGACCTCCAACATCATCGCGGTGCCGGTCGCGTTGTCGTCTGCTCCGCGAAAGACTTCGCCGTCGCGAGTCCCCAAATGATCAAAGTGAACTCCGAGGACGATCATCTCGTTCCGCAATTCCGGATCGCTCCCTTCGATCCACGCTCCCACATTACGTCCAACGATTCGCGGTGATTTTGTCGTACCGATCGGCTTGATCGTCGCTGACTCAGCCGAGTCTTCGGACTCGGTGCCGGGAATCAGTTGCTCATACGAGTCCTCGGCAAAGAGGGGGCTCAGCCGACAAGCCGCGAAATGCTTTCGCAAATACGTCGCCGCGCGAACCGCATCGGCACCGGCTCGGCCAGCAAGTTGCCGACTTGCCAGAAACTCAACGTGCGGTCGAACGTGTTCCGGCTTGATCTTCCCATCCCAACTATTACTGGGACCGTCTTCTGCACCGACAAACGCCGTCAGCAACACGCACAGCACAAGCCAGCCGAAACGCAATCGAACGATCCGTTGAAACGCGACAAAAGTGGTCATTCCGCAGTCCCTTACAGAAAAAGTCCAACAAGCGGTTTGCTCATTAGCAGCCTGTTAGGTCACTTCGGTCGCAGGTTACGGGGGAATCAACACGTGGCTCAAGACATGTTGCGCGCCGCGAGTTCGCCGGGAAACAGCGGATGATTGGCTGTGGAGAGAATTCGCGTTTGGCCGTGTCGAGCCACCCACAGCAACATCAGCGTGCTGCTGACTCCGCAGATGAGAAGTGTCGGCCAGCCATAACGCAGGCCGCTTGGTTCGAGAGAAATGAACCAGTGCCATGCCGATTGTTGCAGTTCTTCGGTGTGTCCATCAGCGATTGCTGTTCCGACTCGTTCACGCACGACAGCCAAGGAATTGAAGAAGAAGTGGAACACGACGCCCGGTAAC
>JAYUFI010001078.1:0-1129 GCA_043738805.1 Planctomycetaceae bacterium
GGGATTCTTGAAGGATGCCTACGGGCTGACCGACGTTTCGGAATTCGGCCCGCTGCGGTTGAAGGCCGTCCGCGAGAAGATGGTCGAAGCGGGGATCTCTCGCCGGATCGTGAATCGGTACGTCCAAAAGGTCCGCGCGTGCTTTCGCTGGGGGACGGAGAATGAACTCGTTCCGTCGAGCGTGTTTCATGGCCTGCAAGCCGTCACCGGGCTGAAGGCCGGACGGTGCGATGCTCGTGAGACTGATCCGGTGAAGCCGGTTCCCGATGCCTTTGTTGATGCCGTGTTGCCGTTCGTCTCAGCGCAGGTTCGAGCGATGATCGAACTGCAACGGCTGACCGGGATGCGACCGGGTGAAGTTCGCCTGATGCGGACCTGCGACATCGAAGTGAGTGGCAAGGTTTGGATTTACCAACCGCAGGCTCACAAGTGCGAGCATCATGGCAAGGCTCGCGAAATCTATCTTGGTCCGCGAGCACAAGCGGTGCTGCGATCGTGGCTCAAGCCGGACCTGCAAGCGTACTTGTTCTCGCCAGCCGAAGCGAAAGCGGTCCAAGCCGCTCAACGTCGCCAGGAACGCCAGACGCCGCTGTATCCGAGCCACGTCAAACATCAACAGCAGAAGCGCAAGGCGAATCCCAAGCGGACGCCGAAGGATCACTACTCGACCGAGACCTATCGGCAAGCGATCGAATACGGCATCGCGAAAGCCAACGAGACGATCGACGATGACGGCCAGAAAATCCCCGGCTGGCATCCGAACCAGCTTCGGCACAATGCGGCGACGGTGCTGCGGAAAGAGTACGGCATCGAACTGGCGAGGATCGTGCTCGGTCACAGCACCGCGTTCACGACGGAGATTTACGCCGAGGCCGACCGCGACCAAGCTCTCGTGGCCATCGCCAAGATCGGATGACCGAGCCTCATTCGTTTCGCTTGCGGCAGGACGGGGGTTGTTCGATCGACGGGTCATCGACACCCCCGGCAGGCCCCCATCGTTTCACTCTCCAGGGCAGTAGGTACGTCACCCCACATTTTTCACGTTGAAACTCTGGTGAGTTGAGGATTGGATACTCACTCGCGGTCTAACAATGAAGGGAGTCGTTTTCGCTCTAAGTTTTCTTTCAGA
>JAYUFI010001079.1:0-1128 GCA_043738805.1 Planctomycetaceae bacterium
CATCTTTGACGAGTTTTCCGTTCAGGCCGATCAGCCTTTCTGCACGTTCGGTCGCGATCTCGGCCTGTTGTCCGCCATCCGCGAGACGACGCTGCAATTGGACCAACTGATCCGATACCGATTGAGCAGTTTCCAAGTTTTGAGCGGCCGCGTTCAATCCCGACTTGAGTGACGCCAGGCCGTTCAGTCCCGAACGGGCCGTCTCCAGGTATTGAAGCTGTTTTTGAAGCTCGCTGCTCAAGTCCACGAGTTGTTTGAGCGACGTTTGAGCCTGTTCGAGATCCTTGGCCTGCGAGCCCGCCGTGTCCTTCAATGCGATCATCTGGTCGAGCGACGCAATCGCTTGATCGTGCGAATCCTGTTGTGCGACGATGACGCTCTCGAGCGACTGCATCAAATCGAAAACTCTGACGGCGTCGTCCGTCGTGACCTGTTGTTTCAAGATGCGGACCTGTAAATGATCGACACCCGAGATGGCCTTCGAGACGGCATCGTTGTTTGAAGCGACGTCGAGCAGTTCTCCGCGGAGTTGGCGAATCGCCTGAAGCGCGAGTCGCGCATCGGCGACTTGGCCGTGTTGAGCCCGCAGGCTCGACAGCAAGCTGTTGGCTTCCCACACGTTGTCGCTGGTCGATGCCAGTTCTTGCATTCGCTGTTCGACGCTGCCGAGACAGATCTTCAAATTGGCTATTTCGTTCGCCATCGGGCGGGCCACGAAGAAATGCAGGCCCACAAAGCCAATGGTCACGCCCATAAACAGCATCAGCCAAGTTTGCTTGAGTTGCTCTGCCAACTGGTTCTCGATCGTTCTCGTTCTGGAATGCTCGGTCGTAAACATGAAAAGTTCTCCCAATCCCGTTTTTACGGGGAGATGTTGATGAGTTGGGTCATCCGGAACCAAAATACTCGTCCCGCACGAGCTGATGGCCCGCTTGTGCTTATTTCACTACTTGAACAGTATCGCCCGGCCAGTTCGGCAAACTTTGCCGATTGACGAAGAGTTGTCACTCGGCGACAAGCGATCGCGGGAAATGGATCGATTGTGTGGGTTGCGCTTGCCATCAAGTATGCTTTGCGGGACGTTTGTCGGCAGACGGAGACACGATCGCGAGAGGTATTTAATGCGGC
>JAYUFI010001080.1:0-8322 GCA_043738805.1 Planctomycetaceae bacterium
CCCTTCAACTTCTTGACCACGCCACGCAGAATCTCACGCTCCTCATCCGTCAGCCGAACCACATATTTCTTGTCCACGATCAAACCTCCTTGGTTGATCTCAGTCTCCCTTATCCTGCCTCACGCGCAAACCCCTGTTTCATTCGCTGACAAAGCACTACGTTTGAAAGACGGCCTACTTCAGCAAACTCTTTTCAACAACCGCGCGAGCCTTGTCGAAGCAGGGATTCCAGACGATCTCTGGTGTTCCATCACGCAGGCAGTCGCGGACTTTTTGCAGCGTGTTCCGCGCCATATGCGGGCAGCGGTTGCAAGCACACGTCTCGCCGCTGGAAGTCATGATTCCCGGAATCGGCACGTAGTTGTGCTGCGAAGCGATCTTCAGCAGTGGGTGAATCATGTTGGCTTCGGTCCCGACGAGGAACGTCTGCGGCTCGACGAACGACGAGACGTATTTCCGCATCGCTTCGGTCCCGCCGATGAAGTCCGCGTGCTCCAGAATGTTCGCCGGGCATTCGGGATGAGCAATGATGCGGCTGCCGGGATTGTTCCGCTTCGCCCGCAGCATGTCTTGGATGCTGAAGATCTCGTGGACCATGCACGACCCCGGCCACAAAATCATCTTCCGGCCGGAAACCTCCGACAGATACCGGCCGAGATGCTGATCCGGGACAAACAAAATCTCTTTGTCGGCCGGCACGCGATCGATGATCTCGCGGGCGTTCCCGCTAGTGACGATCCAATCGACGAGGCTTTTCACCGCAGCCGACGTGTTGATGTACGCGACCGTCTCGAAGTCATGTCCCTCGTCGCGAAGCTTCTGTTGAAAGGCCGCCAGTTGCTCCGGCTGACAGCTATCGGCCAACGAGCAGCCCGCCAGCATGTCCGGCAACAACACGCGCTTGGTCGGGCTGAGCATCTTCGCCGTCTCGGCCATGAAGTGGACGCCGCTGAAGACGATGGTCGACGTCGTCACCTTCGTGGCATCGCGCGCGAGCTTCAAGCTGTCGCCCGTGAAGTCCGCCACATCCTGAATGTCGCCGTCGACATAAAAGTGAGCCAGGATCGTCGCATCCTTCTCCTTCTTCAACTGCTCGATCTCGTCGATCAAGTCGAGCGGATCTTCTTCGACAAACGGGCTCTGTCCCAAAACTGGCAACGTGGCGGGCATGACAATGTCTCTACTTCAATTTGCGATCGAACTCAAAGTCGGACGACTCCGCGGGATTATAGGCCGATCATCACGACCGGCCATCGCACGCCAATAATTCTTCGGCCCAAAGTAGCCCTCATCGCTCCACGTGAGGAAAGCCGAAGACGCGAAAAACGCTGTGCGAAAACTGGCGTCGATCGCGCGAACGGCTTTCGTCACGCGGGAGCGTGACGGCTACAAAGTTGCGACATCGCCGCGTTACGGATTCGGCAACGCCACTTGATCCGGCGACATCAAGTAGCCGATCAGATCTCGGACTTGCTCGTCGCTCAAGTTTTGGAAGAGACCGTCGGCCATCAACGAGAGCGTCGACGTCTTTTGCTCTTCGATGTCGGAACGCTGAATCGTCACGCGGTCGTTTTGCGTTTGCACGGTCAGCGTCTTCTCGGTCTTTTCGACGACCACGCCGTTGATGACTCGGCCGTCGGTCATGTTGAAGACCGTCATGCGGAAGTCGGCGGCGACGGTCGCGCTCGGATCGAGAATGTTTTCCAGCAAGTAATCGAGATTGCGACGATTGCCGCCGGTGAGGTCGGGGCCGGCGGATTTGCCGCTGCCGAAGAGAACGTGACAGTTCGAGCAAGTCTTGTTGAACAACGCGCGGCCGTTGCCGAGGTTCGCGTCCTTCATTCGCAGCGGCGTCAGCTTCTCTTTCCATTGTGCGGCGAGCTTCTGTTTGTCGGCGTTCGACGTGCGGACCTCGCCCCAAACGGTCGTGAGTTGCTTCGTCAGGTCATCGTTGTTGAAGCTCAGAATCTGCCGAGCGTGAAAGGCCGAGACATCGCGACGCGCGATCTGATTCGCGGCGACCGCGTTGAGCAACTCCTTCGCCGAGTTCGGACGCGAGACCAAAGTGCTCAGCGCGATATTGCGGCCTTCAGGACTGAGCTGTCCCCACTTGCTGACAACTCGCTTCGCCGCTTCCGGATGATCGACCGTCGCCAAACCGCGAATCGCCTCGATCATCAATTCGCGATCATCGACGAGCTTCAGCAGCAACGTGACCAAGTCCTCCGGCTTCGACGTGATCAACGCTCGCAACGCTTGCTGACGTGCAGCGACGTCGGCACTGCCGTCGGTGATCAGCTTTCGCACTTCCGCCAACGCGCGGCCGTCGCCGAAAACGACGGACAATTCGCGAGCCGCTGTCTTCAGTTCATCCGAACCGCTCTTGTCGATCTCCGCTGCGAGGCTGCTCCAGTTGCCCGGCGCGAGTGCTCGCGACCAACCGCGCAATGCTTCGGACATGCCCCGCACGAGGTCCGGACGAATCGCGGCGTTCCCCGGTTGAAACGCTTGAGAAATCAACGCCTCGACTGCTTGCGGATGCTCTTCGATGTCGAGCGTCAGCCGCCGCGCGATGAATTGCCGCAACATCGGGACCTTCGCTCGCTGAGCCAGATTCACGGCCATCGCCGGTTGCCGAGTCACTGCCGGTTCGATGCCGTACCAAATCAACAACGGCAGCATGTTGTCATTCGCGAAGTCCGCTTTCGCCGTCAGTCCCATCGCGATCAACCAGCGTTGCATCCACAGCGAATTCGTATCGGCCTTCGTTCCGTTGAGGGCCACTTCCGGCCCCGCCGGGAATCGCTTCAACGCGGACGCCAAATGAATCTGCACGATCCCCGACTTCTCTGACATCGCCAATTGCCCGAACGCCTGAGCGATCCGCAACGCCTCGGTCGCTTCGAGACGATCGAAATGTTCGTCGCTCAGCAGACGGACGGCCCAAACGCGGACGTACTCGTCGGCGTGTTTCAATTGTTGAATCAACCAAGCATCATCGAGCGCGTCCATCGACGACAAACACCACATCGCCCGCAGCCGAGTCACCGTCGAGGACTTGCTCGCCATGAACAGTTCGAGCAACTTCGCACGAGCACCGGTCATGTCGCGTCCGTCCGCCGCTCGCTCTTGCAACACGCGCCGCGATTGCCGAGCGAACCAATCGTTGCTGCTGGTCTGCATCGACACGAGCTGCGCATCATCCGCCGTCGCGAGATTGATCGGCTCGGCCTTCTTCGCCGGACCATGCATGACTTTGAAGATGCGTCCCGACGTCCGATGAACGCCGTCGTTTTCGTGACATTCACCGATGTCCGACCAGTCGGCCAAATACACGCCGCCGTCCGCCGCACCGATCAACTCGACCGCTCGAAACCACGGATCGCTCGTGAAGAGAAAATCGGGTTCATGCTTCGCGACGAAGCCCGCGTCATGCCGCTCCAACCGATCGCAGTTCAACCGATGTCCGTGCAGGTTCACCGTAAAAAGCTTGCCGCGATACTTCTCCGGCCAGTTGTCACCTTGATAGACAATCAACCCAGAATGCGCGTGCCCGCCTCCCGCCGCCGAGGTCGTGTCGGTGACGCCGAGCTTCCGGATCTCGTGCCATTGTTCCCTCGTGTCCCAATGAAAATGGTCGGCGGTCTGCTCCATGACGCCGAACAAGTTCGGATTGAAATGCGTGCCGTACATTCGGCGGAAATGCGCGTTTGGCACGACATGCCACAGATGCCCGATGACCGTGTTGATCAGAAACATTTCGCCATGCTGATCGAAGTCAAAGCCCCACGGATTCGTCGTGCCGTGAGCGACCGCCTCGAACGTTTTCTTCGTCGGGTGATATCGCCAAACGCCGCAGTTGATCTTGTCCCGCTGCGATTCGCTGGCACCCGGCGGTCCAACTAGCGACGTCGCCAAGATGCCATGCCGACCATACAGCCAACCGTCCGGCCCCCATCTCAACCCATTGACGATGTTGTGCCGCACCGCGTTCGCGTCCCAACCGTCGAGCACCACGATCGGCGGCCCGTCCGGTTTGTCGTCACGGTCACGATCCGGAATGAACAACAACTGCGGAGCACACAACGCCCACACGCCACCGAAGCCGACTTCGACACTCGTCAGTTTCTGAGCCTGATCCCAAAACACCGTCCGCTTGTCGCACTTCCCGTCACCGTCGGTATCTTCCAGGATCACGATCCGATCGCGTTGCGTCGTGTCGAAGTTCACTTTGCTTTCGGCATACGTGTTATTCTCGGCAACCCACAGCCGCCCGCGCTCGTCGGTCGTGACCGAGATCGGTTGCAACACTTGCGGCTCGTGAGCAAACAACTCGACGCGAAAGCCCTCCGGCACCTTCATCATCTTGAGCGCGTCTTGCGGTGGCGTGAACGGGATCGTCTCCTCTTGAGTATTCACCACCGCAGCCGGCTTGTCCTCCGCGATTCCACCAACCAAGCGGCTCAACAACACGCAGCCTGCGATCAAGCTCAACCCACGCCATCTTTGCCACAGCGACATTCGAGAATCCCTTCGGCAATAAATTCAAAACACAAGCGTCAGTGAAACAACCTGCCGGACCAAAACGAGGCGGTATTGAAACGTTGAGAGTTCTGCGAGGAAAGCGTGCCACGCTCGTGAAAGACTCGCCGGCCAAAGACAAGGGCCCTCGTCGTGCGTAGGAATCCGAACTCATCAAGTCGCGCCAGCCACGATTCAACATTGCGCCATAATCTTGAGTGAGTTGGCAGTATCACTCGTCGCGATTAGGCTCGCGCTGAAGATTGAGCTTGTTTGTCCCCATAACGCAAGGAGCCTGCGTGATGTCTGATACGAGTCCGGTTTCATCGTCTGAAATTTCTCGTCGTTCTGTGATGACGGCTGCGTTCGCGGGAGCTGGCGGGGCATTTGCTCTCGGTTCGTCTTTGGCGAGCGCGTTTGAGCCGCGTCAGCAGATTGCATTGGCTGACACGGCGGCGGCTCAAGCCAAAGCCACAACCGGCAAGAAGTATGAGATGAAGAAGTCGATCAACCTGTGGGCGTTCCCGTATCCGAATTTGTGGTCGTTGGAAAAATGCCTGAAGACGGCGAAGGACGCGGGGTTCGATGGCATCGAGTTGAATTACGACCTGGATAGCGATCTTTCGCCGAAGTCCGGCACGAAGGACTTTCAACGCATCCGCACGATGGCGGACAAGATCGGCATCGCGATCAGCGGCTTGTGTTCGTTCTTGTTTTGGCCTTATCCACTCAGCAGCAATGATCCCGATAAGCGATCTCGTGGTCTGGAGTTGGCCGGGATGATGGCTCAAGCCGCGCATGATTTGGGAACGGAGAATTTGCTAGTCGTCCCCGGAGCGGTCTGCATCCCGTGGCGCACAGATCACGAGCCGGTGCCGAACAACGTCTGCGACAAACGTGCTCGCGAAGCGGTCGCGAAGTTGCT
This sequence comes from Planctomycetaceae bacterium, assembly GCA_043738805.1. Lineage (GTDB taxonomy): Bacteria > Planctomycetota > Planctomycetia > Planctomycetales > Planctomycetaceae > SXKJ01. The sequence continues at coordinate 5,447 of JAYUFI010001080.1, forward strand.
TCCCGCCGCTGAGAAACTGAAAGTGCATCTCAACATCGAAAACATCTTCTTCAACGGCTACTTGATGACGCCGGGGGAGATGATCGACTTTGTGGACAGCTTCAAATCGGAATACGTGCAGGTCCACTTCGACACGGGCAACATCATGATGTTCCAGTACCCGGAGCACTGGATTTCAATGCTCGGTAGTCGCATCAAGAACGTGCATCTGAAGGAGTTCACCAAGAAGGGGACGGACTACTCGCTGGAAACCTTCCGCCCGTTGCTCGACGGCACCACCAATTGGCCAGCGGTGATGGAGGCGTTCGACACGACCGGCTATCGCGGGTATCTCACGTTCGAGTACTTCCACCCGTATCAACATTTTCCGGAAGCCCTCATCCATCAAACCAGCGATTCGCTCGATCGGTTGCTGGGACGCAAGGCTTAGGCTGAATCAAAATCTCTTCCCATCGAGTTTGGACCGTTTATCAACTTCACTAGGAACCAAGAAAGACCTCTGATGCCAACCTACTTTGATCGTCGTGACTTCCTGAAAACTTCCGCTGTGGCCGCGTTGGCGGGGCTGTCGGCTGCGTTTGCTCAGGCGGATGACAAGAAGCCGTTGTTTGAAATCTCGCTGGCGGAATGGTCGCTGCATCGCGCGCTGAAAGGGGGGAAATTAGACAACCTCGACTTTCCCAAAGTCGCGAAAGCTGAGTACGGCATTCATGCCGTGGAGTTCGTCAATCAGTTCTTCATGGATAAGGCGAAGGACGAAAAGTATCTCGCGGAGCTGAAGAAGCGCGGTGCCGATGAGGGCGTGAAGTTGTTACTCATCATGTGCGACGGCGAAGGTGCCCTCGGCGATCCGGACAATGAGAAGCGAAAGACGGCGGTCGAAAATCACTACAAGTGGGCGGACGCGGCGAAGTTTCTCGGCTGCCATTCGATTCGAGTGAATGCTCAGAGCGCCGGCATCATTGAGGATCAAGTTGAGCTTGCCGCTGACGGTTTGCGGCGGTTGACCGAGTACGCCGCGAAGCTGGAACTCAACGTCATCGTGGAAAATCACGGCGGCCTGTCATCACACGGTGGTTGGTTGACTCAAGTGATGAAGAAGGTCAATCACCCGCGCTGCGGCACGTTGCCGGACTTCGGCAACTTCAAGATCACGCCGACGATCGAATACGACCGCTACAAAGGGACGACCGAATTGATGCCGTTCGCGAAGTCCGTCAGTGCGAAGTCGCATGATTTTGACGAGGCTGGCAACGAAACCAAGACCGACTATTTGAAAATGATGAAGATCGTCTTGGCCGCCGGATATCACAGCTATGTCGGCATCGAGTACGAAGGGAGCACACTCAGCGAACCGGATGGAATTCGCGCGACAAAGAAACTGTTGGAGCGAGTTCGCACGGAGTTATCGAAAGGGTGATCTCTCCCAGTAGGACGGTTTTTCAAATCGTCCGTGACCATCAACGTGGAACGCAAAAGCACGGTTTGGAAAACCGTGCTACCGAGTGCGACCTACGTTTACGGCATTCGTCGTGGCGCATCATTCGATGGCATGGAATTGAAGTTTGAGCGGCGCGAGAAATTCGGTGGGCCAAGTCGCGGATCATTGCCGGTTGGCACGCCCAACTGCGATTGCGTCGAACTGCGGAAATAGTTTTCCGAGCCGGGTATTTGCCGTTGCGAATCAAGTTGTTGCTGGATCATGTTTCGCTCGGCGTTGTGCAATTGATTCATTCGCTCGTATTCGGCGAGCGAGTTGTCTCCCGCTTGAGTCGCGAGGAAACCCTGCATCGTTGGGACGGTCATGTTGGAGTTGAGACCGTTCGGCGCGGAGCCTTGTTCCCAACGATCGTCACCGCCGGCACGATCAGGAGTTGATCGCGCGCTAACTCGTTCCATTTCGGCGATCAAGTCGCGAGTGCTCTGTGCTTGCGGATTTGAGTTCGGGTTCGGAATGCCTCGATTCGGCGCGAAGCTGCTGGGCTGAGCCGCAAACGAATTCGTGGAACCGAACGCGTTGAAGGGGGAAGGCGTCTGATATTGTTCGGACGGCGGCAAGCGATCTCGCAATGCGAACTGCGCAGGAGAATCAGGCATCGTTGGCGACTTCGCCGACGTGTCATAGCCACCAGGTCCGAATGAACCTGCCGGTGGTTCCCCCGTTTGCGGGCCGAGAGGTTGCTGATTGAAGTTACCGCTATTTGGAGTGAAGTTCCCTCCGTTCGGATTGAAGTTGCTTCCGTTCGGATTGAAGTTGAAGTTGCCACCGTTTGGATTGCTCGCATTTGGATTCGGGCCAAAGCCGTTCGGAATGTTGGCTGATGGACCGGGGGCGATTGGGAACAGATTGCCCGGCCCGGCATTCATGCCCATGCGTGATGCCGCACGAGCGGCTTCATCGACCATGTTGGCTGAAGAGCCTTGTGGCCAGGCCCCGCTTGGTGGCGTGAATGACTGAAAGTTATTTCGTGGCGCAGTGGGATTCGGATTGATCGACGGAAGTGTGTTCGTCGGCATTGAATTCGTTGGCGGCCAATCGGGCATCGCATCCAATGGCGAGTTGTTGAACCCGCGCGTCCCGTTTTGTATGGGAGCGTTTTGAGCAGGCACATTTTGATTTTGAGCTGGAGTGTTCCAAGCACTGCTTGGAATGGAATTGGGATTGGGGATGGTGTTCGAGTTCGGGAATCCGTTTGGCAATGCCGGATTCGGCACGTTCCAAGTTTGCGAACCGCTGAGGGCGTTGTTTGCGTTCAGATTTCCATTCAGATTTAAGTGAGGATCGTCCGGGCGTTGCGGTGCAGCGGGGAAGCCCTCGGGCATTCCGGTGCGCGGCGCGTATTGTGAAACCGGTCCAGGTTGAGAGGCAGGTAAGG
>JAYUFI010001081.1:0-3160 GCA_043738805.1 Planctomycetaceae bacterium
TCGAGATTCGCTTCCATCAAGTCGGCCAGCTTGTTCATCAAGCGGCCTCGGTCGCGAGCATCCATCTTCGACCACGGGCCGGTTTCAAACGCGGCTCGCGCGGCCTTCACGGCGGCATCGACGTCGGAGGGATCGCCCTCGGCCACTTCGGCAATCACGGTTTCATTCACCGGGTTGATCGTCTTGAACCGCTTGCCGCTGCGGGACTCGACCCACTTGCCGTTGATCAACATGTTGGTTTGACGAATTTTCGGAGCAGCAAATTTGGATTCAGAAAGAGTGGCCATGCTTCGGACTCCTGAGATGAGAGAGTTTGATTTGATGAAGCTCAACTTTCTTAGCGAGTACCCGTCCAAAATTGTGATTGAGACGAGATTGAATGGGGAAAGTGTGTCGCAAGTGGTTTTGAATCTCAATTGTCGTGCTGGTGGGATTGTGGGATTCGGCACGCTGGCAGAAGTTGTTCGATTTCGTTCTGATCTTGCGAAAGCTGGCTGCGTCTTCGGAATGTCTTCGGCTCGTTGTCCGCACACAATGTTTTTTTGCAAAGCTCTGACTGAGGCGACTGCACCATGATTTGTATTTCTGTCTCCCCCGAATCTCGGACGCTGGCGAAGGTTGATTTGTTGAACGCCGCCAATCGTTGTGACATCGTGGAATTGGGGCTCGATAATTTGTTGAAAGAGCCGAACGTCGCCGAACTGATGGAAGACATCCCCAAGCCGATCTTGATTTCCTGCCGCAGCAAAGAACAAGGAGGGGCGTGGGAAGGAACAGACGCCGAGCGGATCGTGCTGCTGCGGCAAGCGATCGTCGCTGGACCGGCTTACATCGAGCTTGATTTGGAAACGGCAAAGTCGATTCCTCGTTTCGGCAAGACGAAGCGAGTCATCAGCTACACGAGTCTTGACCGACCGCTTTCGAGCAACATCGACGCGATTTTTGAGCAAGCGAAGAAGGTCAACGCGGACGTCGTCAAATTCACATGGCCGACACCGACGCTCGAAGCGGCGTGGCCGTTGTTGTCGGCGGTCTCGAAGAAGCGCGAGATTCCGGTCGTTGGCCTCGGACTCGGTCGCGCGGGTTTGACGTTCTCGCTGTTGGGGCGGAAGTACGGCTCGCCGTGGATTTACGCGGCTCTCGAAAAAGGGATGGAATCATTCGAGGGACAAGCGACGGTGTTTGAACTCGACGAAACTTATGGCTGGCGGAACATCGACGCGCAGACAAAATTCCTCGCAGTCTCCGGCCTCGGTGATGCGGAGGCGGCGACCGTGCGGACCATGAATAAAATGTTTAGCAAGGCAAGCCTCAACATGCGCTGCCTGCCGGTTGCGACGGAGAAGTTCGACAAGTTCAAGCAGATGCTCGATGCGCTGAAGATCAACGCGCTGTTTGCTGCCGGCAAGACTGCTCAAGAGATGTTGCCGCTCGCCGAGAAGATGGAAGAGGTGACGCAGATGTCGCAGCACGGCGATCTGATGCTCAAGCAGAACGAAGTCTGGACTGCCTACAACAGCATTTGGCGCAGCGCGGTCAAAGCGTTGGAGGCGGCACTTGGTAAAGGGAGCAGCAGCGATGTTCGACCGCTCGATCGACGCAACGTCATGGTCATCGGCAGCGGTGGGCTGGCGAAGTCGATGATCTACGGCATCTCCAAACGCAAAGGGCTCGTCAGCGTGACGAGTTCCAACGACAAGGAAGCTCAAGAACTCGCCATTCAAATGAGTGTGCGATTCGTGCCGTACCAGAACCTCTACAACACGCTGGCCGATGTGGTCATCTTCGCCGACCCGAACTTGCAGCTCGGCGGAAAGAAGGACGAGTTCAACGCGGGTTATCTGCGAGCCAGCATGATGGCGCTCGACGTCACGACGATGCCTGCGGAAAGCCCGGTGATGAAAGAGGCCCGTGAGCGCGGCGCGAAGACGGTCGCTCCGGTTGACGTGTACGCAGAACAACTCGCGACGCAATTCAAATCGGCCACCGGACAAGACCTCCCCGCCGCAGACTTCCGCAAGGAACTGACGGCAACGCCAGAATGACGCCATCACTATCGAGACATCGCGTCATGATTTTGCTCAAAGACCACACGTCGGCGGAGCTTGCTGAAGCACTCGTCGATCTCGCGCCCCCCGCTCGGCTCGTGCGGCATTTGCACGCCGCTGCCGTGCGTCGCGGGATGACCGAGCTGCCGACTGAGGTTCCGGAGATGCCTCGGCGGTTGCTGGAGCAGATTCGCGAGCGAGTCGCGATTCCTCGGTTGACGTTGGTGAATAAGGTCGTGTCACCGGAAGATGGATTCGCGAAGTATCTGTTTCGCGGTGAGGGCGAAGGTCAGTTTGAAGCGGTTCGGATTCCTCTGCTGCATCGGCCCGACGACAAGAAGTATGTCATCTGCGTGAGTTCTCAAGTCGGCTGTGCTCTCGCGTGCGCGTTCTGTGCGACGGGGCGGATGGGCTTTCAAAGAAATCTTGCAACTTGGGAAATCGTTGATCAAGTCACGCAGATTCAAGCGGACTCCGAGCATCCCGTGCGCGGTATCGTCTTCATGGGCATGGGTGAACCGATGCTGAATTACGACTGCGTGATTCGAGCCGCTCGCATCTTCTCCGAGCCATGTGGCATGGCTATTAACGCGAAAGCGATCACGATTTCGACGGTCGGAATTGTGCCGGGTATTCGCCGATTCACGGCGGAGAAACATCCTTATCGACTCATCGTGTCGCTGACGTCGGCGAACTCCGAAAAACGGAAGAGCTTGTTGCCGATCGAGCGCGTTTACCCGCTTCCTGAATTGCTTGCCGCCGTGCGCGATTATCACGAAGCGACTCGGAAGCGAGTGACGTTCGCTTGGACGGTGCTCGCCGGAATCAACACGAGTCGCGAAGACGCTCGAGCGCTTGCTGAGTTGACGAACGGCTTGCCGATCTTGCTGGACCTGATCGACGTCAACGATCCGACGGGCCAATTCCAACGACCGTCAACCGATGAGGCGAACGCGTTTCGCGACTACTTGCGAGAGGAACTCGCGATGCCCGTCCAACGTCGCTACAGCGGCGGCCAGGACATCAACGGGGCTTGCGGGATGCTGGCCGCGACGGCTTCAACCTAATGGACAGCCAACTTGAGATTACGGATTCGTCGGTCGGGTCTCCTG
>JAYUFI010001082.1:0-1124 GCA_043738805.1 Planctomycetaceae bacterium
GCTTTCGGAACCGCGTCGCTCGGCAAGCGGTCCACGGAGATGAACGACACATCGGGCTTGCGAACTCGATCCGGGTCGTCGGGATAGACGTCCTCGTAGCACTGATACCCGGCACTGGAACCGTTGATCCAGCCGCAGTTGTTTTCGCGACAGAACATACCGAGAAGGATATGCAGATTCGACGCAAAGTATTCTGATTCCCAGCCCATGGTGCGCTCCACGAGTTCGCCGTTGACCAACTCAAAGTTTTTCGCGTTCGGCATGGCCAGCAATTCGTCGGCAGTCACTCGTGGCCGAGCAGCGGATTTGGGCGGGCTTTCTAGCATCACGCTCATGATTCACCTTGCGACGTTTGATCGAGAATCGAACCGTGTCGGCGAACATATTACGGTCAGCCCGCCGGATCACAATAGCCGTCTTGCTTGAGACCGTGAATCGCTTCCGGTCGAATACGCTCCACTTTGGAGGTTGGGCACTCTTGCCCGACCAGATCGATGAGCGGACGGGCAAGAGTGCCCATCCTCCAAAAGGAAATCGCAACATGAAATGGCATCTCTGGGCCGTGCTGGCCGCTATCGCTTTTGTCGGTCCCGTCGTGAACGCTCAGGAATTCACGCTCAACAAGGGGGACCACATCTGCATCGTCGGCAACACGCTGGCGGAGCGGATGCAGCATTTTGGGTGGTTGGAGACGCTGATTCACGCGCGGTTTCCGGAGCACAATCTGGTGTTTCGCAACCTCGGTTATTCCGGCGATGAGATTGATGGGTGGCAGAATCCGAATCATCGGATGCGGTCGATGTCGTTTGGGTCGCATGATGAGTGGTTGAGCGGGGTGGCTCCCTGTCCGCAGCCGGCCAAGTTGTCGAAGAGGGATCTCGACAAGGTGCGCGAGAACCGGTTTGAGCTGACCAATACCAAGGCGGACGTGATCTTCGCCTTCTACGGCTACAACGAATCGTTCGCCGGCGAGGCGGGGTTGGACACGTTCAAACAGAACGTCGCCGCCTTCATCAAGCACACGCTCGAGCAGAAGTACAACGGCAAGTCGGCTCCCAGGCTCGTGCTGTTCTCACCCATCGCCCACGAGTTCATCGACTCGCCCAACCTGCCCAGCAAAGAGG
>JAYUFI010001083.1:0-8308 GCA_043738805.1 Planctomycetaceae bacterium
CAGCAGTTTGTAAGCCGCCAGTTTGCTTGTCAGAAGTTTGCAAGCTGGAAGCTTGCACTACGGAATCTAACCACGACAGATCGCTGCGTAAGAACAACGACACCGGCACCGCGCGAGTCACGCTCGCCATCGGTTTACTTTTCTCCGGGTCAACTCGCGGTGGATACAACCGCCCCCAACCGACTTCGCCGCCGAGACACAATTCGTCCAGCCATTCCGGCCGATATTCAGCCACGCGCGCGGGAAGAATGTCCCGCTCCCAAGCGATCGCCGAAATGTCCAGCCCTTGTAGCATCGACACGACTTCAAACACACCGTTCGATCCGGCGCGCCGATCGCTGAGCAAAATCCCTTGCCGCCGTGCGAGATAGCGCCAGTACGTCGAGACATCAACCGGCTCAATCAACCGTCGCAAGCCTTCGATCGTCAACCGATGAATGCGTGCCAGCAATCGTCGATGACACCATTCCACCCTGGAGTGCGGTGGCTCGACACCACCCTCCATCGTTTGCGGCGGTTGATCATCAGGGCGTGCATCAGCGTTGTCGTGTCGATCAGCGTCGATTGTCCCATCAGTGTTTGATGCTCGTTGAAAGGAGGGCCGTGTTGAGCCACCGCACTCCAGGGTTCGGAACCTCCCACGCAGAACGATCCCCTCGCCTTCCAGTGCTTCCAACGTCGCGAAGACCAACGCGGCATCGAACGTTGTTTGAGCAGCCAGCTCTTCAGCGGTCGTCGGGCCGCAGACTTCCAGCCAACCGCGCAGCAATGCGAGCCGTGCCTCGGTTGTTTCCCAATGCGTGCGCACGCCGTCCGGAATCGCAATCGGCGGTTCAATCGGAGCGTTTGGAAACAGCGCTTTGACGGCCGGCAATCGTTCCGCCGGAACCCACGCCGTCTGACCATTCGGCAAGACGATCGCCGTCGCGCGTCCGTCGTCGGCGAGATTATCGAACCAACGTTGCCAGCAATCACCCACGGCGAATGGGGCAGCGTCGGCCCCGTTCGCCGGTTGCGGTGCCTGACCCCGGAACGCGAACAATTCTGCAACCGGCACGAAGAAGCGGCTCAACAAAACATCGTGCAGCTCGTCGGCATTGCGGACCAGTGGTTGCGCCTCACAAATCACTTGAGCGATCGCTGTCGGATCGAGCGTTGCGAGATTGCGCACGTCATCGGGGTTCAACGTGCGGCGGTTCGTCACCGCGCGGGCTCGACGTTCTTGAGCCTCGCCGCCGTCCAAGAAGGCATACGGATTCGCGTTGAGCAACTCATAACAAAACGGCGACGGCTCGCGCGTGTCGCGAGCGATGAGTTCAATCCGACCTGCTTCAATCTCCTCCAACACGTGATGCAAGCCGTCGAGATCGAGTGCTTCGGTCAGGCAATCGTGCATCGTTTGTTGAGCCAGCGGGTGATCGGGAATCTCATGATCGCCGACGATGTTTTCTTGGCAGCCGGTCAGCTTCGGGAAGACCGCCGTCAGCAGATCGTCCGAGCGAAAGCGTTGCAAGGCAGGGGGGACACGCTTGCCGTTTCGCATCCGCAACACGAGCAACGCGCGGTTCATGTTCCACCGCCAGCGCAGTTGGAACAGCGGGATTTGCAGGATTGCCTGCTCCAGCAGATTGCGAGCGTTCTCGCGGGTGAGCAGCGGAAACATGCTCTCCAACGGAAACGAATGCTGCGGGCCGAGCGATAAGATGAAGCCGTCATCGTCCGCCGTCGCTTGCAGCTCGAAGTCGAACGAGCGGCAGAAGCGTTTCCGCATGGCGAGCCCCCACGCTTTGCAAACGCGCGCTCCGAACGGAGCGTGAATCACCATCTGCATCCCGCCGCTCTCATCGAAGAATCGTTCAAAGACGATCCGCTTTTGATTCGGCACCAGCCCGATTGCTGCCTTCTGAGCCGCGACGTAATTGGCGATTTGCTGCGCCCCCCTTTCGCTCGCGTTCGTCTCACGTTGCAACCATTCAACCAGCGACTCGCTGTTTGTTTTGTCCGGTTCCCTCTCCCCTGCATCGGGGGAGAGGGGGCCGGACGCTTCACAGACATTCGAATCCCCCTCTCCCCGACCCTCTCCCCCGATGCGGGAGAGAGGGAGCGAAGACACTGGTGAGCTACGCTCACCCAGTCGTTGCTCAATATCCCCGCGTAATCGCGACACTTCCTCCGACAACTCCCACGTCCGCCCCGGAGCTTCGCCGCGCCAGAACGGGATTGTCGGCGGTGCGCCTCCGGCATCGGTGACGATGACGTCCAAACCGCGAATTCCCTGAAAACGCCAGGACGTCGTTCCCAACAAGAAGATGTCGCCACGTTGACTCTCGACCGCGAAGTCTTCATCGACGGAACCAACCGTGACACCGTCAGGATCGGCGACGACTCGGAACGAACCGATATCGGGAATCGCACCGGCGTTCATCGTCGCCGCGATGCGGGCCGACGGGCGTGCTTTCAGTCGCCGATTCACCCGATCGTGATGCAAATAGACTCGCCCGCGACCGCTCGTGTCGGTGATCCCTTCGGCCATGATTTGCACGACCGAATCAAACGCCTCACGCGTGAGATTGCGATACGGGTACGCTCGGCGAAACGTTTCAAACAGTTCGTCCGAAGACCATTCTTCTTCAGCGGAGACTTCCGCGACGATCTGCTGCGCCAGAATGTCGAGCGGCGCTTCGGGGATCTGCACCACGTCGAGACGGCCCGCTCGAATCGCCCGCATCAAGGCCATGCCCTCCATGAGTTCATCGCGAGTCAGCGCAAACAATCGCCCTTTCGGCGTCGCAGCCACAGCGTGACCCGCTCGGCCGATCCGTTGCAAGAACGTCGCGATCGAACCGGGCGATCCCAATTGGATGACCAGGTCGATGTAGCCAATATCGATTCCCAATTCGAGCGATGCCGTCGCCACGATCGCCTTGAGTTCTCCCGCTTTCAGTCTTCGCTCTGCCTTGAGCCGCATGTCGAACGACAGCGAACCGTGATGACAACTGATGGCGTCTTCGCCGAGCAGTTCCGTCAGTTGGTGCGCGACTCGTTCCGCCAGCCGCCGCGTGTTGACAAAGATCAGCGTGCTGCGGTGCGAATTGATCAGGTCGACCACGCGCGTGTTGATCTCCGCCCAATGCTCGTGCGAGCAAACGGCGCTGAGTTCCAACTGCGGCACTTCAATCGCGAGGTCTAATTGCCGTGAATGGCCGACGTCGATGATCGTGCAGTTGGGCATTGTGCAAGCGACCCCACCGAGCTTGTCTCGGTGGTTGTCAGGCTTCGGCACTACGTTTATCTCATCGGAATCCGATCGTAGTGCAGAGGCCCTTTCCCACCGAGACAAGCTCGGTGGGGAGGGGAGAATCTCACATTTTGCATCGGGCACCACGAACGGCAACGGCAATTGTCCGCGTTCAATTTCCGTCGACTTACTCGTCGCTTCTGTCTTTCGACTCTGAACCCCCACCAGGAACTCCGCCATGCGTTCGATCGGTCGCTGAGTCGCTGACAGACCGATGCGTTGCAGCGGCTTTTTACAAAGCACTTGCAAGCGTTCCAGACTGAGTGAGAGATGCGAACCGCGTTTGTCGCGGACGAGTGCGTGGATTTCGTCGACGATCACGGTCTCGGTCTTACGGAGAGCGGCTCGTCCTTTCGGCGAGGTCAGCAGCAGATACAACGACTCCGGCGTGGTCACCAAAATGTGTGGCGGTTTGCGAACGAGTGCCGCTCGCTGCGACGACGTGCTGTCGCCGGTTCGCAGGCCGACTCGGATCGGCGTCGGCTTTTCGCCATGAATGGTCCGCAGCCCCGATTGCTCGACCAATTCGGTAATCTCACGCAGCGGCACTTCGAGGTTGCGGTGCATGTCGTTGGACAACGCTCGCAGCGGCGAGACGTAGACGACTCGAATGCCGTCGCTCAGTTTTTCTTTCAGCGAACGTCGCAGCAGCCGATCAATCACCGCCAGAAACGCGGTCAACGTTTTACCGCTGCCGGTCGGAGCAGCGATCAGCGTGTGCTCGCCCGCCGCGATCGCCGGCCAACCAAGCCGTTGCGGCTCGGTCGGTGCAGCGAAGCGTGAGCGGAACCACTGGTCGATGATCGGGTGAAATGACGGTGGCAATTGTGTGGCTTTCGTGACTCTGGCGGCGCGCGAATTCTCCTGCGTGGGAAAATGGGACTTATGAGATTGATGAGAGTCATGAGACTTATGAGTCCCATGACTCACCTGATTCCTATCAATCCCATCCGCCTTGCCCCCGACGAGTCTACGTCCCCCGAAAAAACCATTCCAGCAGCCCCATCACACGACGCTCGACGGACCACTTCGCAGCGGTTAGGTTTCTGAGCAACCTTCAACTTCCAAAATCAACACCCATCCGGGAGCCATACCGATGAACGTCGAACAAGTCTGTGCCGCCGCGATCAATGCCGAACTTCTCACCTCCGAACAAGCCGCTCAGCAAGCTCAAGCGTGGCAAGCTCGCGAGGGGGCGGCGGCTGACGGAGCCGGCTTCGTGCTGTGGCTGGTGAGCGAGCATCAGCTCACCGACTTTCAAGCGGCGGCGCTGTTGTCCGGTATTCCGGGGCCGTACATGCTCGGACCTTATCGAGTCAGTGCGCGGCTGACTGCGGGACGACTCGGTGATGTCTTCCGAGCCGAACATGCGGAGTTCAATCAGCCGGTCGCGTTGAAGATTTTTCCGGCCACACTCAGCCGCAATCGCGAACGGCTCGCGCGATTGGGCCGTGAAGCGCGAGTCGGGCTTCAGGTCGATCACTTGAACGTTGTGAAGACGTTTCAAGTCGGCAAAGTGGGCGAGATTCCTTTCATTGCGATGGAAGAACTCAGCGGCGAGACGCTTGAGCAACGTCTCGAACGCGATGGCCGCTTGCCGTATGCGGAAGCGTGCGAACTCATTCAACAAGCCGCGCGAGGACTCGCCTATTTGCATTCAGAAGACGTCGTCCATCGCGATATCTGTCCGGCCAACTTGTGGATCACGACGCATGGTCTCGTAAAAATTTTGGAATTCGGAGCGGCTCGCGATGCACTATCATTCTTGGATTCGCTCGAAGGAGATGAAGAAGAGTTGACGATCAATATGGGCGGGCAAACTGGTGGCGTGTTGGGCCGATACGACTACATGTCGTCGCAACAGGCTCAAGACCCGCATTCGGCCAACGTCGCGTCGGACCTCTATAGCCTCGGTTGCACGCTGTATCACTGCTTGACCGGACAAGTCCCGTTCCCCGATCGCAACCCCGTGCGCCAAATGTTGCGGCACGCGAATGAGACACCGCGAGTGTTGTTCGACTTCGATCAAGAGATTCCGGAATCGGTGCAAGAGATCGTCTCGAAGCTACTGGCGAAGCTGCCAAGCGATCGTTTTGATTCTGCGGAAGAGGTGGCAGAAAGACTCGCCGAAGTTGTCCCGCCCAAGACATTGCCCGAACTCGATCCGGTCAACGCCGAATTCCTCGAATGGCTCCGCACCGGACAGAACGATGCTCCCGCTGGCCAGCTTCAAGACGTCGGCTATGAGCCCGAATTCCAAGAGTTCTTGGACTTCGTTTCCGAGTCTCGCTTTGAAGCTGTCATGAGTCAGCGACCGACGTTTTAGCCCGACTCGCAAGTTTTATGTTGCCTATTTCGACAAACTCACGCCACCAAGCCTCGTTGATTCTGGCACAAACTAATGCTTGTGCGGTGTTGCCGTTTTCTTTGCGCTCTTCGCGCCTTTGCGGTGCAACAAGCAGGATTCAATTTCACCGCGAAGGCGCGAAGAGCGCAAAGAAAACACAAGATTCAATCTGAAACCCAAGACAACCACTTGACCACGTCAGTCCGACGAAATGTGCAACTTCAAAACGCGCAAGCGAAGGGTTGTCGTCGTACAGAATTTAGGGTCGAAGCATTGCACCTGACGACATAAGGAAAAGACTCATGAATCGGCTTGCACTCTGCCTCATCGTCTTGGCGATCGCCTCTCAACTTCGCGCGGATGATCCGCCCAAGTCGCTCGACCCGCGATTGAAGATCGAACTCTTCGCGGAGCATCCGCAGATCGTCACGCCGACGGGGCTCGACGTCGATCATCGCGGCCGAGTCTTCGCCATCGAGAACAACACGCACTTCCCACCCGAAGGCTACAAGGGACATCCGACCGACCGAGTGCTCGTGATGAGCGACTCGGACGGCGACGGCAAGGCGGACAAGATCGTCGTCTTCACCGACGGACTGAAGTATTCGATGAGCGTCGTCGTGCGGCCGATTTGGTTTCCCGTCGCGGCGACGAAGGACCAGCCATCGCCGAAGCAAGCGGTCTACATCGCAACTCGTCGCGAGATCTTCCTCTTCCATGATGACGACGGCGACGACAAAGCCGACCGCAAAGAGTCGATCGTGCATCTCGACACGAAGGGGGATTACCCACACAACGGCTTGGCTGGGTTTGCGATTGATGCGCTCGGCTGGATGTACTTCGGGTTCGGCGAGAATCTCGGAGCCGATTACAAGATCATCGGTTCGGACGGCACGACGCTCAGCGGTGGTGGCGAGGGGGGGAACATTTATCGTTGCCGGCTGGATGGTTCGAAGCTGAGCCAGATCGCGACCGGGTTTTGGAATCCGCACGCGAGCTGCTTCGATGCGTTCGGGCGGCTCTTCACCGTGGACAACGACGCGGACAGCCGTCCGCCGTGTCGGCTGCTGCATGTGATTCCGGGAGGCGATTATGGCTACCGCTTCCGCAACGGCCGCAAGGGTCTGCACCCCTTCACCGCCTGGAACGGCGAGATTCCCGGCACGCTGCCGATGGTCGCGGGGACCGGCGAAGCTCCCTCCGGCATCCTGGCCTACGAGTCGGACGGACTGCCCGACGAATACCTCGGCAATCTGTTAGTGACCAGTTGGGGGGACCACCGCATCGACCGCTTTCGCTTGCAGCCGAAGGGGACGTCGTTCACATCGCTGGCCGAACCGTTCATCACCGGCGGCGAGAATTTCCGCCCGGTCGGCCTCGCGACCGCTCCCGACGGTTCGTTGTTCTGCACCGATTGGGTGCTGCGAGACTACAAGCTGCACGGCCACGGACGAATCTGGAGGATCGCGCCGAAAGAAGCACGCAAGACGCCGGTCATCGACATTTCCGCCTTGGACCAGAAGAGCGTCGATCAACTGAAACTGTTACTGGAATCGCCACGACGCGATGTTCGGCGATCAGCCGTAGATTCGTTGGGCCGTAAATGGATCGAACTGCTCGATGCAGGAAAAGAGGCGGAGGCAGATCGGATGTTCGGCAAGTTAGGGAATATCGCAATACACACGAGAGCGGCAGTCGAGACGTTTTGGAAAACCGTGACAAACAAATCAAAAAGCGAGCAGTACTCCTATTACGAATCGCATTTGAAACAACTTCCGGAAGTTTGGGCAGATATTCCTTATACAACACCTTTTCTTCAACGAAAGGGAACTCCCGTCGCTAAAGGCGGCTCATTAGATGCAATGTCGATCAAGCAGAAAATCCACAAATTGGTAGCGGTGATACTTTCAAATGATCCGACACACGCCGCAGAGGCTCATGATTTGCGTCCGGAAATCACGTTGTACGCGGACCACTTCAAACGTGACCAAGAAACCTTGAAGCTTTTGCTCTCGATGGATGATCCGTTCGTGATGTCACTTGTTGTCGGAATCTTGGCGGATCGGTTCAAGCAAGATGATTTCGCCACATACCTAACTCCAGGTGGCGTTCCAACGAACAAGAAGTTTCTCAATCCCGAAGAGGCACCAGGGATGAAAGAGAGTGCTCCGCGCGTTCGGCAGGCGATGTTGCTGGCGGCTCGGAAGCAGGCACCGCGGGAAGACCGGTTGCTGCGAGTCGCGCTCGCCGACCACGACCCGGACGTGCGGCGGCTGGCGGTGCAGTGGGCGGCCGAGGAGAAATTGACGGACCTCAAGCCGCGCGTCGCCGCGATGTTTGACAGCCAGGGGATGACGACCGAGCTGTTCCTCGCGACGATTGCCGCGCTGGAGATGCTCGACGGCAAGAAGCCCGAAGATTTTGATAAGACGCCGGCCGAACAATACGTCGTCCCGCTGCTCAAAGACGAACAACGCTCCCCCGCCGTCCGAGCACAAGCCCTGCGACTCGTCTCCCCCACCGATAAGTCGCTCGACGCGCCGTTCTTCGCCAGCCTGCTGAAGTCGGACCACGAACCGCTGCGCGTCGAAGCGATCCGCACGCTGCAAGCCGCCAAGCCCGACGTGTCGGGCGAGCTGCTGCGCGAACTCGTCGCCAACGAC
>JAYUFI010001084.1:0-1121 GCA_043738805.1 Planctomycetaceae bacterium
TGAACGCCCGCACGGCCTTGTCCGAGCAGGGCGTCAACGTGTTGTTCGTCGCGTTCGGCTTCCTCAAATGGTTTGAGGCGGAGCACAGCGATGAACCACGTCTCTCGCCGCTGCTACTGGTTCCGGTCTGTCTGGAACGAATCGGGGCCACCGCACCTTGGTTTGAGTTTGCATTTTTTGGAGTGCGGGGATTCATCACCGCTTTGGTTTCTCGGCTGTTTGCGAGATTTTGAAATGCCTCCAGTCCTGCCGAGCCATTTCAAAAATGGCGACCTCGCGAGAAATGAAAGCGGCAATGAATTGCCGCAGTCCAAATGAATACGCAAGACTCGAACTTGGAAGCTGTCGCTCTATGAGGATGAAATCACTCCCAACTTCTGTCTGCGCGAATTGATGAAGCGCGACTTTCGGTTGCAGTTGCCTGAAGTCGATCCGCAGGCATTGCTGGACGACGAGCAGGCCCGCGAAAGATACGAAACGGCCGTTCGAGACGCCGTGCGTAACGAATCGGGCTGGGAAGTCTTGAGTGACGCGGTGCTCGGACAGTTCAGTTTTCAAAAGCTCGCGATGTATGACGACTACGGGCGGCACGCGACCGAGATCGCCGAGCATGAACACTGTCACCGGATTGCGGGTGGTGATTCGACTCCGCCGCCATTCGCCGTAGCGATTCCATCGCCCGCGAGATTCGACGCGGAAGTCCATCCCTCGAAGCTGCATACCATCCTGCCGTGGGATTCCAGCCAACTCGAAGCGATTCTCGCGATCAAGTCGGGAGCCAGTCTTGTTCTCGACGGGCCGCCGGGAACAGGCAAGAGTCAGACGATTGCCAACGTCATTGCCGAGTGCCTAGGCTGGGTAGCCCGGCTCGGGCCGCTTTTGAAGTTGAGGCGTGCCACCCGTTGTTGTGGGGTCCAGAAGAAGCCGGGCCACCCCGCCTCACTCATCGTCGTCGAGGAAAAGCGTTGCCGTCCGCTGCTTGGGGAATGGATAGTTTGCTATCATCAACTCCGTCACGGTGCGATCTTGTGACCGCAGATTGATCTCTCGGCGATTCTCGATTTCTTGAATCCCGAAGCCATCGTAAAGCGTCCGGATAAATGCCGTGTCGCTGTTGCTCA
>JAYUFI010001085.1:0-21996 GCA_043738805.1 Planctomycetaceae bacterium
GGATTTGAAAACACGTCCGCCTTGCCGTTGGAAGTTGTCGGCATCGCCGATCCACTGCCGGTGGTTTCACTGGACGAACCTGCGACCGATCAACTCGTCACAGCCAACGCGATCGTGAATTTGCACGCGACGGCGAAGGATGAACGGCGGCTCAAAGAAGTGGCGATTGAGTACCGGACAGAACGTACGAGCGAGGGCCGTTCCGTAGAACAGTTTTCCAAACCGTTCGCTGACAACGCGACGAAAGTTGAAGAAGCAAACAAGTCTCGCGACGCGGTCAAAGATCACGACGGAGTCAAACGGGACGAACGGTTTGAAAAACCGTTCTACGAGAGTTGGAACGTTGCGGACGCTCCGCATAAGGAAGTGACGTTGCGAGCGCAGCGGCCGTTAGCCGAGTTATCGCTGACCACAGGCGATCGTTTGCTCGTGCGTGCGATCGGGGCGGACTTCTGCGATGTCGGTGAACCGCGCGTGGGCCGCAGCTCAACGCGCACGCTGACGGTGATCACCGCCGAAGCGAAAGCAACGGAGATTGCGAATCGGCTCGATTTGTTGCTGCATGATTTGGAAACTCTCACAGCGCGCGAATCACAAGCGAAGGACCAAACCGACGACCTCCGCGTGCAGGCGGAGAAGGCGGGCGAACTGCGTCCACAAGATCGCGACAGTCTAAAGCGAATCGACTTGGAGCAGCGGCAAATCGACAGCCGTTTGATCGGACGAGGCGATGGCATCGCCGCACGAGCAAATCTGTTGCTCCATGAATTGGACGCGAACCGACTGACTGATGAGGTCACGCGTCGCCGCCTGACGGAGATCGCTCACGCGTTCGACCACTTGGGACAGCAAGTGTTGCCGCACTTGGAAAGCACGTTGGGACGCATCGTCAAACAACAAACGGCAGACAACGAAAACGCCCACACTCCGCAACTCAGCGGTGACTTGGCGGAGGTTGGCAGCAAACAAGCGGAGGTTCTGAGCACGCTCAACGGACTGGTCCGCAACTTGACTCAGTGGCGCGATCGTCGTGAGTTGGCTCGCGAGATTGCCGAGCTGACGACGGTCCAAGAAGGACTCAATCGCGAAACGACGGAACTCGCACCGAGCACGATCGGGAAGACCGCGTCGCAGTTGTCGAGTCAGCAGCAAGCGGACATCGCCAAGTTGGCAGATCGACAAGCGCGTCAGGCGGAGAAGATCGAGCAGCTTCAACAGCGTTTGAAAAACTCTGCCGAGTCAGCGAACGGAGACAACGAGTCGGCCGCTCGCACGGCCAACGAAGTGGCGGAAGAATTGGATCAGCGCGGGCTGGCCGCGAAAGCACGTGAAGCGGCACAGGAAGTCGCGACCAATAGCCTCGGTCAAGCGGGTCAGACGCAGCAGAAACTCGCGGCGGAGTTGAAGGCGCTCGCGGAGAAACTGGAACAGACTCAGACGGCATCCGCTGGCGATGCGGTGCGCGATCTGAAAGAACTCGAAGCACAACTCAACACGTTGCGCGAACAACAACAAGACCTGCTCGATGAGACTCAAAAGGCGTCCGCGTCGAAGGACTCGCAAACGCCAGAGCAACTCGCCGACGTCGCCAAGCGGCTGCAAGCGAAGCAGGCGGAAGTGAAGTCACGGACGAATGAATTGGCCGCACGCATGAAGTCGCAACCGACGGGAGATTCGCTCGATTCGTTGCGACGTTCGGCGAAGCACATGCAGCACGCGGAACAGCAACTCGGCGAGAAGCAGTTGTTACAAGGGGCCGGTGAGCAGCAAGAGGCGCTCGATGATTTGGAGCAAACTCGCCGCGAGCTGGCAGCCACGCGACGTCAGGCGGAGCAAGAACAACTCGCCGAGAAAGCGGACGAGTTGGCTCAGGCGGTCAACGAATTGGTGACGCAGCAAAAGACCGTGATCGAGGAAACAAATCGGCTCGCCGACGAGCAAACAAAGGCGGGTAAGTGGACTCGGCCGCTGTCGAAGGCAGTGCTGAATTTGGGAGGTGCGGAACAAGGACTCGCCGACGGGACTCGTCAATTGGCGGAAGCACTCGGCGACATTGAAGCAGTGAAACTCACCTTGGACCGAGCAGCGAATGATCTCTCGTCAGCCGCTCAACGTCTGCAAGACAAACAACTCGATGAAGAAACTCATGCTCGCGAACAGTCTGCGTTGCGCACGTTGCAAACGTTGGCCGATGTGTTGTCAGCCAAGTCGCCCGCGCCAGCGAATCAGCCACCGGACGTAAAGCAGGCTGACGACAAGCAACCGAGCGGCGAGCAACAACCTGCCGAACCTGTCCCACCGATTGCTCAATTGAAACTGTTGCGACAACTGCAAGCCGGAACTCGCTTGGCCACTGAGTCTGCAGAACGTCGGAAGAAAGATGATGCGGCGGCGGAGCCGCGACGCCTGCAAGAACTCAAGATGCTCACCGAGGAGCAGCAAGTGGTTTCAAACGCGACCGAACGATTGCTCGATCGTTTCCCCGCGCCGCAGGCGGATGAGGCACAAGCGGCGAAGAACGACGAGGAATCAAAACCGCGTGAGAGAGCAACGCAGGCGATGCGCGACGCTCACGAACGGCTCGCGGCCAAAGAAACGGGTGAGCCAACGCAGTCCGCGCAACAAACGGCGATCAGCCAGATCGACGCGCTGTTGAAGCTCTGGCAACAACGAGCGGATCGACAACAATCGCGATCCGGTCAGCCTCGTTCACCGTCTGACAAAGAACCGAACGAGAATGCGAAAAGCTCAACCGAAGGAGACGGCAATAAGCCGACCGGACGCGAGAACAAACAAGCTCGCAACTCGTCCGAGCGTCAGCAAACCGGCCCTGATCGCGAAGGGGAATTGGTGCGGCAGCGGCAACTCCGCGAAGCAGTCTGGGGACATCTTCCTCCGGCTCTACGCGAGAAGATGTTGAACCTACCTCACGACAAAACGCTGCCGAAGTATTCCGAGCACATTCGCCGTTACTATGAAGCGCTCGCGGAGCAATAGGGACGGCGTCTGCATCGTCGCTGAACACTGCCGGTTTCAATTGGTGCGAGTTACGAGACCGCACCGCTCGCCGATTGTGTTCGCGATTACTCTTCCGGAACTGGACTTGTCCCGGTCACTTCAATCAGCGGGCGATTTTGGTTGCTGACGCTCTGATTGCCCCAGCCCATCTGTTGATAACGGCGGCCCTGGTTCATGCTGTTGTAAGCGTTCGCGACATCGACCAACTCGTTGGTCACTGCGCGAGACACTTCCGTCAGTCCCACGATCATGCCTAAGCAGATGATCGTCGCAATCAACACCAACTCGATGGAAACCACGAAACCGTTTTCGTCATCCAGCAGTTTTTTCAGATGAGCCAACATCGCAGACCTCGCTTTTGTTCGAGATCGTTTGAGAGGATCAGCACTCAATGCCAAAGGGGCATCAGTACGTCGAGGCGACAACGACCGAACGCAAAACTCTAGGTCGCGTTTTCGGTAAGCAAGGTGCCGGTCCCATTTCGTCGGCAATTTCATGGTCCGGTTACAACGATTGAGCTACTTCCGCTCTTTTTGATACAGCTCCACGAGCACATCCTCGACGGACTTAAACTTCTTGCCGCTTTCGAGCATCTCGTCGACCTTCTGACGCGCCTCTGCCGTCGAGTGACCGAGGCCGACCAACGCCTCATACGCGTCTTGCATCACCGTGTGCTGAGCCATTTGATCTGGCGGCAAATCGCGAGCGACCATCAGCGCGAACTTCGCCATCTTGCGACGCAGCTTCGCCACAATTCGCTCTGCCGTTGCACCGCCAATGCCGGGAAGCGCGGTGAGTTCTTTGACGTTCTGCTCTTCGATTGCCGTCGCCACTTCGCGCACCGGGCGTACCATCGCTCGCAGTGCCGTCTTCACGCCGACACCATCAACCGAGCAGATGGCTTCAAAGAATTCCCGTTCGGCATCATTGAGGAAGCCGATCAAACGCGGAGTCATGCGGCCCCCCTTTTGAGGGTTCCCTTCGAGATACTCGATCGTCTTCAGGCTGACGTCTTGCCCGATGCTTCCCTGAATTTGCCGCCGAACGAATTCGGGGACGAAGACTTCATACTCGAACGCCCCCGCCGCCAGCGTTGCCGCTGTGGTGGTGAGTTGCGTCAAACGACCGGTAATTCGCGTTATCACGGCAGCTCGCTTTTCTATCGCGTCAATGAACGGCAAACGAACATAAACCGGTCACTCCGTGGCCGGAAGCAATTTTGTAGGCACGTTTTCAACGTGCCCAATCAACCAGATCGCGAGCACGTTGAAAACGTGCTCCACGAAGTAGGAACAACTACTCCGTGACCGGACTCTTCGACTCACGGAGCGAGTCGTCTGCTTTAGGAATCAATGATTGCCTGCCGCTTACTTTGCCAGCAGCCGTCGGCCCTTCGATGTGCAGCGGTACTCGTAATTCGGCGTACTCCGGGATGTTGGTCTTTACGATGATCGACCCGTTGTGAGCGCCCGACGGTACGTCGGCCAGAGTCACGATCACCGTTTGCTTGCGTTGCCCGGCGTCGTCGAATTGTGCTTCGCCAGCGGCCACTTGGACCCAACTGAGTGAGCAGGTGACGTCTATGATTTCCAACCGCGTGAGCGGCCGATCTTCAGGAGCCGCACGAAAATCCGTAATCGCAATCTCTCGATTGGTTGGCTCACTGTTGAACTGATAAATGGTCAACGCTCGTGGACGAATCTCGATCCGCTCTGTTGGCAGAGTGATTTTGAAACGAACCTCTGATTCGCGAGTCTGCCCGTCATCGTAAATCAGCTTGCACGTATATTCGTGCAGACCGGGCCGCTCATTCGCCGCGCGAACTCGCAAATAGAACTCACCGATTTCACCGGGGGCAAATTCCTTCTTTTCCAGTCGCGGGCTCAAGCAGCCGCAGCTTGGCTCGAGCTTGAGCACCTTGAGCGGCTTCGTCCCGATGTTCCGAAACGCGAAGCGAGCGGCATATTCTGATCGCGGTGGCGGCGATCCGAGATTTACGAGGTATTGCTCAAACGCCATCCCATCACGTTCTGTCGTGACTTGAATCGGCTGAGCTTTGACTCCGCTGACATGAACCATCAGCGAGGCACAAAAGGGGAACAACGCTCCCGCCCACAAAGCCCAATTCCAGCGGAATCCATTCGTCTGCGTCGCATCCATGCTTCACGTCCTCGCAAGTCGGCCCGCACCATCGCGTGCCGCGCGGCTTCTAGCACGACTCCGCGAAACGGCTCAAGAGAGGTGCAAGATTGTGGCGCGGCGATTCACGACGCGGAGCATCGTGCCACAATGCGGCTCACTGCGCTATTTCATCACGGCCTTCACTCCGCGTTCGACGTCAATACGGAGGAGGCCGTAGCCGGTGAGTTGGCGGACGGATTGGCCGTCTTCGACGACGGTCACTTCGAGCGTGAGTCCTTGGTAGCTGCCGACGAGACAATCTTCCGTCGCTTTCAACGTGAAGGTGACTTCTTTGTCGGCCGAAGTGATCTCCCGCATAGGCTCGACCAGTTCGACGCCGCGCGGCAGGCGAGTGAGCGTTGTCTTGGCGGTGCCCTCGAACGGCTTCAAGTGGTTCAGTTTGACGGTGAGGTTCGCCATCTTGCCCCGCTCGATGGAGGTACGAGCGATCTTCGCGTCGATGTGCGGTTCGGCCACCATCAACTTGAACGGCTGCGAGCAAATGTAGGTTCGATTCGCTCCGTCGTAATAGCCTGGCCGATCACCGCCGCTGACGACCGTGAGCACCGCTTGATACGTGCCGGTGGTCGCGCCGCGCGATGTGCCGATGAGATACTCGCCGTCAGTCTGTCCCGTCTTGATGGTGATCGGGGTCGAGCCAGTGAGGCCGTTCGGCTTCCACTCCATGCTGACCGTGACCGGGCCGTCGAAGCCGTCGACTCGGCGAATGACGTACTTCAACGCCATCTCGCCGTTTTGCACGAGTGCCGATTTCGGCTCCTCGACCTCGATCGAGAACGGTGCCGGTTCAGTCACCGCAAGCGGCAACTTGTCGAGAATCGTGTGCAAGTAATGGTCGTTGTTGCCGTAGGCGTTCATGGCAACCATTTGCCGGAAGCCGCTGGTCAACGCGGGTTGTTCTCCCTCGCCGACCAGGGCGATTGCGTCTGAAATTATGAATTAAAGAGGACTTAGAACACTGCGCGAAGTAAAAAACCGGCCCAACCGTCACGATTGGGCCGGCTCTTGAAGGGAAATGGTTAGCCCCGTAACTCTTACTTCGACTCGATGGCTTACGTTACCCAACAACTCTCACACAGACCTCCACTGTTCCTGAGTTATTGGAGAACCCACCGATTCGGTCGTTGACTCCCAGCATGATAACCTCATTGGGGTCGAGATCGAGCAGGTCAGGTGAGTTCATACACGTTGAACGCACTGGATATCGACGCAAAACGTCTGTGCCACGCCGTTGATGCGCTATTACGGAGTACCACGAAAATCCGACATGACGCATGTCGAACAAGTCTTGCTTCGGCAAATGGCAGGCAAGACCGAGTGGATGTCGCACAACCGTGATTTGACTGGAATCAGGTTTCCATGCCACACGAGGGGCGGCGATTTGCAAAAGGCTGGCATGCAATGGCTGTGAACCGAGCATGAGTACGGCACCGTCCGTTAGTCTCACATCCAAACTGTAGACGAGCCACTCACCATCAACGGCAATCGGTTCGATTCCACCGCTAACGAGGGAAGTCACTGATGCCCGATGTTTTTTTGCAGGCGGCGTGGCAACTCGGGGGAACCATCTGCGTGTGTCCACATTGAATTGAGTGTTATCAATGCCGCTGCTGTTGCTGTGTCCTTGAAAATAGGCCACTGCCACTAGAAAATTCCCGCAGTCTTTTGTCGCGCAAGGAAGAACGGGGGAGGAGGGACTACCACTGCCACAGACGGAAGGGTTGGATGGCAAAGTCGCCTGAATTCGTTGTCTGGGGTAGGGTGGATTATACGACCAGTTGTTACCGGATACCTGACTCGGATCAATCGTGATGTAGTCACCATTACCTGTCACGTAATCAAATACACGCCTTCCATAGTCGGCGGTAGCCGGGTTTTGAGGAAATGGACCTGATGCCTTGTCGTAGTCGTACCCCGGATAATTCTTGAGGAAGATACCTTGAAAATCGGTATATTGGGGAATAGTGAACGAACCATCGCAGACTTCTAAAAACGCTGCGCTACTACCGCTACCGCTACCGCTACCGCTACCGCTACCGCTGACGACATCAACGTCTCCCCATGCGTTTGTCGCTGGATTAGAAATGGCAACACTGTGATTCTGGGTCATGGCGCTTCTCCTAAAGGTTGGAAATCAAAACGGTCACAAACTAACGAACCCAAGGAGTTGTAAACTCCCAATGCGCCCACAGAGCGAAACAATTTGCTCTCTGGGGGGTAACGCATTGTGCAGGCCTTAAAAGTGTCGTATGGCAGTCCATTGAATTGCAGCTCTCTGATTCCTGCGCTGTTCAAGTTGATCGTGACTCTGAATTCAGGCCGATCGGGACGTGGTAGCCGCACGGCGGCAATTGCGTCGGAACTCCCCGAAGGAATTCCGTCCAAAGATTGCCACAACGTCATACGCTTGAGGATCACATCACAAACCGGCTGTTTTTTTCCGTCCCGGCAGGCGTAAACCATCAACACATAGAGTGAGTTCCCTTGGCGAAATGCTTCGGACTTTTCTGGTTTTCCTCCCCAGAATACTCCCGCTTCCGAGTTGTCTGCAAAACCCGGCAATCGAAATGACACGTCCAAAATATAACTTGAGGTCCGAGCATCTCCCACAGCCACCAAGCTGCGTTGGGTCGAAATCAAGTTCACAGAATGATCTAACGGATCGAAGTTCCATGTTACGGCTGGATCCCAACGACGCTCACAGATGAAATAGGGCTGCGGCTTTCGTTCCATCAAGTGATACCAAATTTGACGTGCCGTTCCGTGCTGACGAGAGCCTAACTCAAACGGCAGTACGTTCAATGATTCAGCAGGCCGACTTGCCAACCCTCCAACCACTGGTGCGGATCGGGTTGGTTCCCTCTTGGCGTTTACTATCGCATAAACTGCCAAGATTCCCACGAATAGACCTACCACGAGGATCAGAGTCCACTGAACTGGTCTAAGCCAGCGGTATACACCAGTGTCACGATCGAGATTCGGTTTACGGTCCAGTTCTATATGCTCTCTCGTCTTCCGATCTCGAAAAGCACGCAAAACTTGGGCAAGGTCTTTGGCTGTCGAGTATCGGGCGGATGGAGATTTTTGCAGGCAGCGCAGACAGATCGCTTCCAGTTCTGCGGGGACATCGTCTTTGATTTGTCGGAGCGGCTTGGCATCGCGATTCTGAATTTGATCGACGACGAGTTCGCGCGATCCGATAAATGGCCGACGCCCCGCTAGCAACTGGTAAAGAATAACGCCAAGACTCCAAATGTCCGTTCGACCGTCGAGGTGGTGTACGTTGCCCTGCACTTGTTCCGGGCTCATGTATGGCAGTGTCCCAGCGATCTCTCCCACTCGTTTCAACTGCCCTTCATCGGAGATGGCCAAACCGAAGTCCACAATTCGCGGTCGTCCATCACGACCGAACATAATATTGCTAGGTTTGAGATCCCGATGGACGAATCCATTCAAATGGGCGAAATGAATCCCTTCGGCTAGCGATTCAACAAGTTCCGCTGCGTGATCGTACGATGGTAGTTCAGACTTCAAGCGATCACTTAGCGAGCCCCCCGGACAATATTCCATTGAGATGAAGCAGATTTCGTCGGAGATTCGACCGATGTCGTAAACGCGCACAACCCCCGGATGCTCAAGAATCGCGGAGACACGAGCCTCTTCCAAGAATTTGCTGAGTTGCTCGGCGGACGAAAATCGGCTTCTTCTCGGAGTCTTAAGTGCGACCTCGCGGTTCAGCTCCGAGTCAAAAGCCAGATACACTTCGGCAAAGCTCCCCTGACCCAGCTTTTTCTTCAACTCGTACCGCCCCAATTGCTGCGGGAACTCATCCGGCTCAGGCAGGATATCGTCGATGTTTTTTTGCCACTCGCGAGTCTTTTCCAGATGCTCGTCGGCAATCTCGATTTGCTTTCCCGATGCGACCACCAAATGAGCAGAATGTGAACGTAAATATCCCGACTTGGAGTAAAGCAAAATACCGCAACCGGGGCAGGTCACCGTCTCTGCCGACTGCTCGTCAACAGTGCATTCCAACTGACAGTCAGGACACGTGAGTTGCATGGCAAGACCAAAATTTCAAGATCGAAATCGTCGCGTAATGGGGGTTCAGCCAGAAAAACCACGCCACACAGAGTGGGTCACAAATAGGTACCTTCGCACGATGCAATACCATTAACAACATTCGTCCCCCGTGTCATCCGCCGAGCGAGGAATGCTCCTGAAATGAAAGCGATCTTCATGTTGTTCGACCAGTCGCAAGTTTCATCGACAGCCGAGTCAACGCTCAGAAGTTAGGCCGGAGAAGCGTCAGAATTCCGGTTGTGGAGTGAACGGACGGCATATAAGAACTGCTTCGCAAATGAAGTTTCTCGAGGGCAGACAGCCTCACCCGTTCTCTTCCATAGGACACATGTGATCAAAATATCACATGTGTCGCCGTAGTGCGTTCAATCAACATCGAATCTTTTGTATACAATCGGACTCGCCGTTGCGGGGGTCGCTGGAAAACAACTAACCTCCGGTTCGATTTGTCGCCCTCCGTTTGGGAGTGGGTTGAGACAAGATTTTTCTCGGTGAAATTTGGTTTCGTTGGCTGACCTGGCCGACTTTTGCGGAAGGACCGTTGATCGTGTTACGGACTCATACTTGTGGTGAATTGCGGATTGGTGATGTTGGCAAAGAAGTGACGGTGAGTGGCTGGGTGGATTCGCGGCGGGATCATGGGGGGTTGATCTTCATCGACTTGCGGGACCGATATGGCATCACGCAGATCGTGATTGAGCCGGATCAGGCGGCGGCTTTTGAGATCGCTCAGACGTTGCGGTCGGAGTTTGTTGTCGGAGCGACGGGGAAGGTTTCGCCGCGCGGGGAAGGGTTTGAGAATCCGAAGCACGAGACGGGGAGGATCGAAGTCCAAGCCGCAAAGCTGGAACTGTTCAACAAGTCGCGTGTCCCTCCCTTTGAGCCGGGTTCGTCGTCGCTCCCGAACGAAGAGTTGCGATTGAAGTACCGCTACATTGACTTGCGGCGGCCTCAGCTTCAAAAGGCGATGATCCTGCGACACAAGCTGACGAAAGCGGTTCGCGATTACTTCGACCAAGACGGGTTCCTCGAAATCGAGACGCCGATGCTCGGCAAGAGCACTCCGGAAGGGGCTCGCGATTACCTCGTCCCCAGCCGAGTGCATCCGGGGCAGTTTTATGCCTTGCCGCAATCGCCGCAGCTTTACAAGCAGTTGCTGATGATGGCCGGCTACGATCGCTACATGCAGATTGCTCGCTGCTTTCGTGACGAAGACCTGCGAGCTGACCGGCAGCCGGAGTTCACGCAGATCGACGTCGAGATGGCGTTCGTCGAACAAGAAGACATCCTGACCACGATCGATGGTTTGATGGCTCACCTCTTCAAAGAGATTCGCGGTGAGGAATTGCCGCTCCCGCTGACCCGGCTGACTCACCGCGAGGCGATGGAACGTTTTGGGAGCGACAAGCCTGATCTGCGATTTGGAATGGAACTGCAAGATCTGGGCGAGATCGTGAAGGAATGTGGCTTCGGCGTGTTCAAGGAAACGATCGCGAATGGTGGCCGAGTGCGTGGCCTTTGCGCGAAGGGTGCCGCTGACAAATACAGCCGCAAAGGGATCGACGAGCTGACCGAGTTCGTCAAAATTTACGGCGCAAAAGGTCTGGCCTTCTTCAAAATGAAGGACGGCAAATTGGAATCGTCGATCGCGAAATTCTTCAACGATGATCAACAGCAAGCGATCGTCACAATGTTCGGTGCCGAGAACGGCGATCTGATTCTCTGTGTGGCCGACAGCAACAAAGTCACTTCCGCTGCGCTCGCGGCATTGCGTAATCGGCTCGGTCGCGAGCTGAACCTCTACGACCCCAGCTCCATGAAAGTGGCCTGGGTACTCGAATTCCCGCTCTATGGTTGGAACGAAGAGGATCAAAAGTGGGACGCCGAACATCACCCGTTCTGCTCTCCGATCAAAGAAGACTTGCCGTACCTCAAGACCGACCCCGGTCGTGTGCGAGCCCAGTCGTATGACCTCGTTTGCAACGGCTATGAAGCGGCGAGTGGCAGCGTCCGCATCCACGATCCCGAAGTGCAGCAGCAAGTCTTCGACTTCATCGGAGTCACTCCCGAAGTCGCTCAAGACCGCTTCGGCTTCTTGCTGGACGCGCTCAGCTTCGGAGCACCTCCGCACGCCGGCATCGCGCTGGGTCTCGACCGTTGGGTCATGATGTTCCTGGGCAACGACAACATTCGCGAAGTCATCGCCTTCCCCAAGACGCAAAAAGCGGCCGATCAAATGACCGGCGCTCCGAGCGATGTCG
This sequence comes from Planctomycetaceae bacterium, assembly GCA_043738805.1. Taxonomy (GTDB): domain Bacteria; phylum Planctomycetota; class Planctomycetia; order Planctomycetales; family Planctomycetaceae; genus SXKJ01. The sequence continues at coordinate 11,565 of JAYUFI010001085.1, forward strand.
ATTTCAAACAGCTTCGCGATCTGCACATCAAGACCGACGTGCCGAAGGGGTAACGGCGATCGCAAAACCGTAACACAAGCGGCTCGACTGTGATTCTCTGCTCAATTTCGAGCAGGCGAGCCGCCCGCTCTGCGTTTTGAAACGGCCTCTACTGATTTCGTGGGACGCCGAGCAGTCGTCGCCGGTTTCGGGAAGAAGCCGTTGGGACTGCGAAGCGTGTCGAGTCCTTGTTGCAGGCCGCGAATGATGAGACCGGTGTCGGTGCTCAAGCCGAGCATTTGAAAACCTTGATCGCGGCGGCGGAGCAGGTCGGCGTTGTCTCGCGTGAGGATGCCGCACGGCAGGTCGCGGGCTCGGATGCGGTCTTTGATCTCCAACAGTTGAGCGGCCACGCCCGGCCCTTCCCATTCGCCCAACGCACCTGCGGATGCCGAGTAGTCGGCGGGTCCGAACATGACAGCATCGACGCCGGGGACGTCGCAGATTTCTTCGATGCACTGTCCGGCGGAAACTGTTTCCATCAGCGGTATCACGAGCGTTTCGGAGTTTGCGATCAGCGTGTCGGATTTCAAGCCGAGGCCCCATCGAGTTGCTCGCTCCGTCCCAACGCCGCGCACTCCCCACGGCGGGTATTTGGCGAAGCGGATTGCCTGATCGACATCACTCGGCGAGAAGACTTGCGGAACGACAATCCCCGCCGCGCCGATGTCGAGCACTCGCTTGATGAGCCCCTGCTCGACTTCCTGAATGCGCACGAGCGGGACCGTGTCGGAGTTGCGCGTCGCACGAATGTGCTCCATCAATTCTTTGAAGTCGAGATGCCCATGCTCGGCATCAATGACGACCCAATCCAAACCAAGCGTGACTGCGATTTCAGTGATCGTTGGCGATTCGAGTGTGACCCAGAGGCCGCAGGTCGGTTGTCGGTTGACCAGTTTCCTTTTCAGCGGATTGCGAGCAGTCGTCATCAGTCATCAGCCCTTCTTCAAGCGATTGGCCCGCAGGGAGAAGTCGAGGCAATTTGTAGAAAGGTGATGACCCACGGAACACACCAAAAGACACGGAAAAATTGACAACGATCGACTGAAGCGAACGCAAATCGTGGAACGGCCAATGCGTCTCTGCATTCCTTCCGTGTGTTCCGTGGGCCACAATCAAATCAGGGAATAGCCTGTCATCGACTGACCTCCATCGGCACCTGTTCCAACCACGTGAGCAACACGCGAGCGACTTTCACGAGGCTGGTTCCCGAACATTCCGATGGCTTGTCTTTCGTGGTGTGCCAGGCCGGATAATCGAAGTCGATCAAGTCTGTCGTCGGGATCTTGGCAATCTCATTGAGCGGGATGTGATCATCGTTGACCTCGAACTTTGGTTTGGTGACGAACTCTTTGACTCCGAGCGCTCGAGCCGTTTCCCAAATCGAGCGGGTCAACTGCGGAGCCAATCGCAGACTGTTCTGCTCTTGGTAGATCGCCAAGCTCTTGTCGCCGATCATGTCTACCAGCACTCCGCAGACATACCGATGAGCCGGTGGTCGATCGCGATATTGTTGAGCGAAGTATTCCGAGCCGAGAAAATATTTGCCGCCGTCACGCTCGAAGATGAATTCCTCGCCATCAAAGAAGATCATGTCGACGCCGTAGGTCGGACGCAGACTAGCCAACGAATGACCCATCTCCATGAACAGCGCCACGCCGCTGGCTCCGTCATTCGCGCCGATGAAAGTCCCCTTCGGTCGAAACGTATCCCGATCCGGAAACGGCCGCGTGTCGTAGTGGCAACAGAGCAGCACTCGCTCCTTCGCCTGCGGATGCCAGGACACAATCAAGTTCCGCATCCGCACTGGCGTCCCCTTCTTCGGATGCGGCGTATCGAAATCCTGAAACGAGACTTTCGCTTTGAGCTTCGTGAAGTGCTCGACGATCAACTCCTGCTGCTGCGCCATCCCCTCCGAAGCACTCGGCCGCGACCCCAGCTTGCAGACCTCTTCGAGGTAGCCGAACGCCCGCCGCGCATCGAGATCGAGCACGGGCTTGGCCCCGTTGGCCGGATCGTCCGCCGAAGTCGCGAAATGATTTGGATCGGAACCATGAAAATTCAGCGTCACAAAGCCGATCAAAGCCATCAGGAAGAACTTGGCAAGTTGAGTGACGGGCATCGAACAAACCTCTGTTGCCATTCGCGAAGTCGGAACACGACAGTGAATTCTTAGCGTGGGGTGTCAGCCTTTTCCCTTGCGATCTGTGCCGCCTGAAGATTTTTAAGGGCCAACTGATGCTTAGGATCAAGACGAAGCGATTCATCGAAGTCTGCAATAGCCTTTTCATATTCGCCTTTGAGCTTCCAGAAATAGCCTCGAGCGTTGTACGCGTCCGCGTATTGCGGCTTGACTCTGATAGCTTCATTGAAGTCCATGATCGCGTTCTCTTGATCTCCTTTTTCAAGCCACACCATCCCTCGACATACGTAAGCATCAGCGTCTTTGGGATCGAAAACAATTGCTTTGTGAAGATCGAAAATCGCTTTGGAATAGTCATGTTTCATGAACCATGCGTAACCACGATTCCGATAGATACCAGCACTTTCAGGTTTGATCCGGATCGCCGTGTCACAGTCGGCAATCGCTCGATCAAGCTCATTCTTGCTTAGCCATACGCCACTCCGGTTAATGTACCCGTTCGCTTCTTTCGGGCTGAGAACGATTGCTTCGTTGGCGTCAGCAAGAGCCTTCTCAAAGGCACCCTTCTTGTGCCAGATCAAACCACGAGCAAGGTAAACCAACACAAAAGTTGAATCACAACGGATGGATTCATCGAAGTCGCTAAGGGCTTTTTCTAGGTTTCCATTTTCCTGCCAGAGTAAGCCGCGGTTGTAGTAAGCTCCCGCTGTTGCCCTCTTCGAATTAAGTCTGATGGCTTCGTTGTAGGAGGCGATGGCGTTGGCAAAGTTGCCTTTTTGTTTCCATGCATTACCGCGAATGTTGTAGGCTCCGGCACAATTTGGATCGAGTTGGATGGCTGCATTGCAATCTGCAATCGCTTGATCGAAATCACCGAGGCTTTTCCAAGCACTTGCTCGGTCGACATAGCCTTTCACACCTGTTGGATCGAGGCGAATTGCCTCACTATCGTCAGCAATCGCTTTCTCGAAGTTTTGTTTTGATCCCCAACTCAAGGCACGGTTACGGTAAATACGCGCGGACTTGGGATTGAGCCGAATTGCTTCGGTGTAGTCTGCAATGGCTTTATCGAAGGCTCCTTTTTTATCCCATGCGTTACCACGATCATTTAGGGCCTCGGAGTCTTTCGGTTTGAGGCGAATTGCCTCATCGAAGTCTACGATCGCCAGGTCGTAGGCATCTTTCATCATCCACATGGCACCACGTTCGCGATAGGCAATAGCGTCCTCTGGGTATCGCCGGATTGTCTCGTCGCACTTTTTGATGGCCAAGTTGTAGTCCTCGTTGGACGCTTGTCGGGAACTTCGGTTGAAGAAAGCGATCACCCCCGTGGCATTCATCCGGACCATTGCCTCGTCGCAGTCTTTGATGGCCAAGCCATACAAGTGATTGAACAACCATGTCACGCTGTGATTGCTGTACGCCGGAGCGTCGTCGGAATTAAGACGGATCGATTCATTGAAATCAGCGATGGCATTGTCGCGTTCTCGCTTTAACAACCATGTACAACCACGGATGAGAAAGGCGAACGCATCCTCTGAATTGAGCCGGATTGCTTCATCGACATCGGCGATTGTTTTGTCATATTCCTGTTTGCGCACCCAAATGGCACCACGGGCGGAATAGGCGGATGACTGCGGTTGCAGACAGATCGACTGCGTGAGGTCATTGAGCGCCTGATCCAATTGCTTCAATTCAATCTGCGCCATGCCTCGTTTACGGTAGGCGTCGGCATCGTTCAGATTGGCGGCGATCTGCTGCGTGAAGTAATCGACGGCCTCAGTTGCCGTGCAGACATTGCTTCGCCGAATCCAGCCTTTCGCTTTGCTTGTGCCGACCTCAATCAATAGCCATTCGCCGTTCACCTTGCGAACTTCGGCGGGGTAGTCCACGTCCGCGCCTGTGCCGACAACCTTGTCCCCGGATTTGATCGGAGCATCGGCTGTTTTAATGTAGATTCGCTCGCCGACTAAAGACGGCGGTTCCTGCCCCGAAGCTGAGCTGTTCGCCAAAACAAGCAACGAAAATCCGATCAAGCTCCAAGTACACCGACCTTCCATGATCGCTCGCTCCGACTAAGAGGACTGTGGACGCTCACGGGAATAGTACCCCTCGTACGCTCAACACCGCGAGACCTCTTCAGGGTTCTGTCGGCTGACAAGATGCGGAACGCCAGAGAGGTTGAGGCGTGAACTCCTTTAGTCAACTTAAGCACGCAATCCTTCTATCAATGCCTCAACGCAGCGCATCCAGCGCCGACAATCGCATCGCATTCAGCGACGGAATTAGGCCGCCGACAAAGCCGAGAATCAAGCTGAGCAAACAGCCAACGGCGACCACTTGAGCGTCAACCGTCAATCGGAGCACGACGAATTTGCCGCCACCTTGCCCGCTGCCGACGATGCTGCTCGCGGTCCAGCCGTCGCACAAGCTGCCGACTGCGACACCGATCAGCCCGCCGATCATTGCGATCAAGACCGACTCCAACAGAAAGCAAATCAGGATCGACCGACGTCGAAAGCCCAACAGCCGCAACACGCCGATGTCCTTCATCCGTTGACTGATCGCTGCAAACATCGTGTTCATAACTCCGAAGATTCCGCCGACAGACAGAATGATCGTGACGAAAACGATCGCGTACAAAAACTGTTTGTTGAGATCATTGAGGCTCGCGAAGTAGTCCGTCTCGACGATCGCATTGACCGATGCCTTCTTGTAGTCGTTGTTGAAATACGCTTTGACCATCTCGGCGTCCCAATGATCGTCAGTCTGCGGCTCATTCCACGTCGGGACCGGATCGGGCTCTTCGTCAAACTTCTCGCCCAACTTCTTTGCGGCGGCAGCACGTGTGACAATGTCGGCGTTCTTTTTTTTGATTTCTTCAATCTTCACCACTCGCTCCTCCGCATAAGCCGCGCGCTGATCGCGGTGAAAATCGGTTGAGGCTTGCAGGACCAATGTCGTGTAAGTTTCGCGACCGAACATTGGGCCAAGGATTGATCGCTTGGCCCAAACTTCCGAATCGAAAGTGCTCCCTTCCGATTTCAGCACACCGACAATCACCCATTCGCGGTCATTGAGCTGAAACGTATCTCCCGCATCTAGCCGCTTGAGCTGCGGCTGCGACATCCACTCCGGATGATCAAGCGCCATCTCGCGAGCGATCCCCTCGCCAACGATCACCTCATAGGCATTCGTCACTGCCTGCGATCCCACTTTTGGACGCAGTTCGCGAGCGCCCGCATCCGACAGCCAGTTGTGCCCGTCATACAACTTCAGCCCGTGAATCTGAGCCGACAACTTCGGATCATCCAAGCCGCGCATTTGCAAAAAACGTCGCTTCGGACGGCTCGAATTTTGGCTGTCTACCGGCTGATTCACGACCAAGTAAGTTTCACGACTGACGAGCGGTTGTTTCCCTTCACGCGCGACCGCCTCTTGGCTTTCAAGGTCACCGACACTGGCGAATCCGAGGTTGCTGAAACTTTCGTCCGTCGCTCCCTCGGCCAATACCAGCACGTTGCGCGGCTGACCGCTCGACCGAGTCAGTTCATACATCCCTTTGACGAACGCCAGCATCACCGTCAGCAGTGACAACACCAACGTAAACGCCAAGCCGGTCAGCAACGTCGTCCGCCAACGCACCGTGAGGTTATGCAGGTTGTAGCTGACCGGTACCTTGCTCAGGATTAGCAGCACGGCGATGACACCGACCGCCGCACCAAACCCGATCATCGGTTCGGTGAATGCTCGGTAGATGACGTTAAACAGCACACCCATTTTGCACCTTCAAACAATTCGCACTTTTCGTAGGGTAGGCGGCTCGCCCGCCTAGTGCTTCGTCACTTCTTGAGTTTCGGGTTGGGTGGCTGGGGTCGAGCAACGCAAGCCCCCCAGCGAAACACAGGCTGGGGGCTCCTTCGCTCGACCCCAGCCACCCGAAATTTTAGCTGCGATAAAGCACTAGCCTCTCGTAAAAAGAACAAGCGAGCCACTGGTTCTACGATTTCTTCAAAGCCTCAATCACCGCCGCAGCCACATCTTCATCCGTGAACGGCTTCTCTGATTCCGGATCAATCGCAAACGTTCGCACGACTTTCCCCTCGCGATCATATAACCGCAAACACGGCAGCGATCCACCGGGAATCTCGAACGCCTCGAAGGACTCGTCGCTCGCTCCGTCCTGACTGCGAACGCATTCAAACGTCGCCCGTTGTTCCTTGAGGAAGTTCTCAATGTCGTCTCGCGCGTCGACGTCATCCATCGCAACCGCAACCACGACGAGCCCTTCGTTTTCATGCGTGTTGAACAACTTCACGGTGTGCGGAAACTTCTTGCGGCACGGAGCGCACCACGTGGCCCAAAAATCGACGAGCACGACCTTCCCTTTGTGGCTCGCGACCGCCGCTTGCAGCCCCGCTTGATCGACAGGCTTGATCTCGCGTTTGCTCTGCGAGGCGGAATCACTTTCGGCTTTCGGCTCCGTCAATTCCGGTTCTGACTGCGGTCCAGGCGGCGCATCGTTCGTCGTGTCCTTGATCGTCGTCGTTGACGGCGAGACACCTGACGGAGTCCGTACTCCCGGATCACAACCCAAACAAAATCCCAAGCCACTCGCGATTGCGAGTGGCAGCACCACAAACGAACGGGACTTGAACATAAACAGCTTCCTCAAAACTTTCCGAACTCAATCAACGTAGTCGATCTCGCAACCCATTTGCCGAGTCTCCGTCACTTCCGGCTCGTGACCGGCCAACAGCGCATCGACCGCCAGTCGCAAGAACGATTCGGTCACTTTGGTCTCTTCCATCTGATCGTCGATCTTTCCCATGTATGCGATGCGACGTTTTTGGTCGAGCACAAACAGATGCGGAGTCACCGTCGCCCCATACGCTCGCGCGAGTTTCTGAGTCGGATCAATGAGGTACGCAAAATTGAAGCCGCTGTCAGATGCTCTCCGCTTCATCTTCTCGATCCCATCCGATCCATGCTTGCTGACGCTAATCGCGACCAACTCAACCCCTTTGTCGCGGTAATCATCGACGAAACGAATCAAGCGACGTTCGTAAGCCTTCACGACCGGACAGTGATTGCAGGCAAAAACAACGACCACCAAATTCGCCTCTTTGAGTTCATCCAGACTATGCCGCTGACCATCGACTCCCAACAAGTCAGTCCAAGCGGGAGCGGGCTTGCCGACATCGAGCACCTTGTTGAACTTCGCCGCTGCCTGAAGTGCTGTCGAAACAGAGCACATCATCAGCGTCACAATGAGACCGACAAACACGAAACACCCCTGCGTTGGACGTCTCATGACTATCTTTTCTGGGCGGCAAGGAATCGCAACCTCGTAGCCCGGTTTGAAAAACCGGGCTACGTAGAAGCGGACCACGTCTCGCTATTTTGCCGACGTCGCGGCCTTCGCTTTCGGCGTCGCGGCCGGAGCCGTCTTCGCGGCCGCTCCGAGTTGCTTGATCAAGACTTTGTACTTTTCGACTCGTTCCGGATCGTCGAGATTCGGGCTAAGCGCCAGCGTCCCGTTCAAAATCTGAGCCGCTTGCTTGCTCTTCTCTGGGTCTTTCTGCTCTTTCAAGCAGACTGCCGTGTTGTAGACGATCTCGTAATATTCCTTCGGCTTCTTGGCAGCCTTCGCGGTCTTCGGTGCGTTATCGAGCTTCTTGCGAATCCCCGTCCACCACATCGCGGCCTCGTCGTATCGCTTGGGCTCTTTCTCTGCGAGCGCTTGCAGGATGTTGCCCTTCTCCATCATCGGCTCGAGCGCGTTCGGCTGTTCTTTCAGCAGTGCTTCAGCCTGCTTGAGCGCCTCTTCGTATTTGCCGTCAGCACGCAACAGGCCGATGAACTGCGACCGAATCCGGATCATCGCTTTCGCCGCTTGTTTGGCGAATGCCGGATCAGCGGCCGCTCGATCCAAAATCGCTTGGAACTGCTCGCGGGACTTATCGCTGCGACCGAGTTCCGAATCGCTTTCGGCGAGGAAGACCATGCCGGCGAGATCGAAATTCTTCCGCTTGCTCATCTCATCAACCAGCTTGAGCATCGCTTCGCGGCCGGCTGTCTGTGCGAGCTTCGCGTTATTGATGCGACCTTCATCCATGCTTTCGTTGGCTGCGAAAAGCTCTCCTTCAGTTCGCTTCCAGTCATTCCGAATGATGCGGGCATACTGCATCAAGACTCCGTTGACCTGCGGATGATCGTCACCGTTTGCGAGCAACAGTTGACCGACCTCGATCGCTTTCGGCGAATCACCGAGGGCCGAGTAAGTCTGCAAGGCGGCGATCAAAATGCGGAGCGATGCCTTATCGAGCGAGCCGGACGGCTTGCTCTTGAGGTCATCGACCAGCGGTTGCAACAGAGGCAACGCTTCAGCGGGCTTCTCTTCTTCCAAGCGGATTTCGGCGAGCAACAATTGCGTCTCGTGAATCGTCTGCTGCATCTGCGGCGAACCGGCCGACTTACTCTTCACGGCGGCATCGAGACTCTTCGTGAGCAATTCGATGGCCTGCGCACGATGAGCTTGTGTGGCGTCCGCTTTGCTGGCGTCCGCTTTCTTTTTGCCGTCGATGTACTGCAACCAATGAGTCTGTCCGGAAAGTTGCAGTGCGGTAGGATAACGATCTGACAACGTGTTGACGCTCATGAAAACCTTGATCGCCTCGTCGGGACCACCCTGCAGCAGCTTGAGCTTGCCGCGTGCGATGCGCGCGTCGTCCGCTTCTGCGTGCTGCGGGAATTTCTGCAGCAGGAACTCTGACGCCTCGTTGATCTTTTCCAGAGCCGCGTTGTCGCGCGTTTGACCGTACAGCGACATTGCCGTACTAACGGCGAGCGCAGCGGCGGCGGGAGCTTTCGCGTAGTTCGGATTCTCTTTAGCGAGTGTCAGCGCCGTCGTGTAAGCCTCTGGAGCCTTGCCAACATAAAGCTGCGCGTAGGCCAACCAGAATCGAGTTCCGAGCACTCGGTCTTTGTCTTTGACATCGGCGCTCAACTCAATCGCCTTCGAGTAAGCCTTCTCTGCTTCGACCCAGTTGGTCTTCGCTTCAGCGGGAGTCGCCGCCTCGCCAGCGGCTTTGGCCGCTCCGTCACCGACGGCAATCGCGTCTTCAAAGGTCGTCAACTCTGCGTTGCCACCCCCTTGAAAACGGAACAACAAGATCGCCTCTTTCTGAAACTCACTGGGTGCGGCGGCGATATCGCTGAGATACCGCTTCGCATCTTTCGAGGCACTTTCAGCCTCGGCACCCTTCGCCGTCTTTGCAAATTCCAGCAACCCTTTCGCCAATTCGAGTTTGATCCCCTGATAGCCGGAGGTCTTTTTCTTCCCCTCGTTTTGACCGAGCCACAACTTTGCATCGTCGATCAGTTTGTCATACTGCTTCATGCGACCCAACAGCATCAGGCGATACCGATTGACCTCGTTGAACATTGCGACCCATTGTGCTTCGGTCTTCAGATTGACGTTCTTGTCCGGGCTGGCCGACATGACTTCGTCGTAGATATCCATTGCGGTGACGAAGTCTTCCATCTCTTCGCGCGACCGGCCCTCCCACATGTGCGAATAAACGCCGGTTCGCCCCGAGCGGTTCTCTTGATAGATGCCGTCGAAGCCCTTCGCCGCTTTGGCCAAGAAATCTTTGCGTTTGGGGTCTTTGGGTTCCGGAAAACTCAGTCCGATGTTGTAGTCCACCGTCGCCACTTTGAAGCGCGCGTCATACCACATGTTGTTGGCTTCAGCGGCAGCGCGAGCGGCTCGCTTCGTCAATGTTTTCTTTTTGCCACCAATCTCTGCACGGACTTCATCGACGCGGACCTTGAACATTGCGACCGCCTTCTCGTACTTCGGTCGCGCTTCTTCGAGCAACTTGCGAGCTTCCGGCAGCAACAGATCGCGTTTCGTCTTGTCACGCATCGCGACCTTGAGAACGTTCTGCGCACGGAACAGCGAGATCTCTCCCGACGTCATCTGCGCCGAACCCGCTTCAGGATGATCTGCGTGTTCCTTCAGAAACTTGTCGAGGGCCGCCTGAGCATCAAGTACATACTTCGCTTGCAAGTCGGTGTTCGGCGTCCGAATCGCCGCGATTTGCAGGCTGCGGGCCATCTCCAAATCAAAGGCGACCTTCAAATCGTCCGGCAAATCCGGACGGTCCTTGATCATGTTGAGGTAATAAATGGCCAACTCACCATGCTGCCGTTCGCGCAGCCCCTGCAAGAAGTCGTCAAACGGCT
>JAYUFI010001086.1:0-8294 GCA_043738805.1 Planctomycetaceae bacterium
ATCTTCCAACGGATCATCGATAAAGCGATTCCGGCCCAGATCGTTTTTGAAGACGATCTCTGCTTGGCGTTTCACGACGTCGCACCGCAAGCTCCGACACATGTGTTGGTGATTCCGAAGAAGCCGTTGCCGAATCTCGCCGCGGCGCAAGCGGACGATCAAGCGTTGCTGGGCCATTTGCTGCTGGTCGCGAAACAGATTGCTGAGCAACTTGGTTTGAGCAGCGGATATCGAACTGTGATCAACTGCGGTAAAGATGGTGGGCAGTCGGTCGATCATTTGCACATTCATGTTCTCGGCGGTCGAACGATGCACTGGCCGCCGGGATGAGTTTTTCGTAGACCGGTTTTTCAAACCGGTCGTTCCGCGTTGCCTATGGTCACTGATGGTGCCGGTTTGAAAAACCGGCCTACGAAGTTTGGAAGGAATCTCTCGATGGGTATTCGCAAATTGATTTTGGCTGCGTTCGTTTTGGTCGCGATGGCCGCGCTCCTTTCGGCAAATCTGCAGACGGCACCACCGTCAGGCGTCGCGATGGCGAAGGCCGTACAGACCTACCTCAGTAAACTGACCGACGAGCAACGCAAAAAAACGAGCTTCGCGTTCGACGACAAAGAACGGCTCAACTGGCACTTCATCCCGCGCCCGCGAAACGGCCTGCCGGTGAAGCAGCTTGAGGGAGACGCGCTGAAGTCCGCGTTCGCGCTGATTCGAGCCGGCTTGTCGGAGGTCGGATACGATCAAGCGTTGAACGTCATGAGCCTCGAAGAAGTGCTGTACCTGCTCGAAGGCGGGGCTCGCGAAGAACGCCGCGAGAAACGCGATCCGCAGAAGTATTTCGTCAGCGTCTTCGGCACTCCGGGCGAGACCGGCACGTGGGGCTGGCGTTTGGAAGGACATCACCTTTCTCTGAACTACACGATCAAGGACGGCAAGGTTGTGTCGAGCACTCCCGAATTCTTCGGCACGAACCCCGGCACCATCGACGCGGGCCTGGGCCGCCGCATTCGAGTGCTCGGAGCCGAAGAAGACATTGCCCGTGCGCTGCTGAAGCTGTGCGACGACGACCAAAAGAAAGTCGCCTGGATCGACAAGGCCGCCCCCGACGAGCTGCGAACCGGCGGCGCGATGGGCACGAACCCCGTCGCCGCGCAACCGGAGACGACCGCTGCCGTCGGCTTGCCCGCCGCGAAGATGAGTGCCGATCAGAAGAAGCTGCTCGCGGAATTGCTGTCTGAGTATTTGAAGAACATGCCCGGTGACGTCGAAAGCGAACGCCGCAAGCAAATCGAAGCGGGGGGCCTCGACAAAATTCACTTCGCCTGGTGGGGCAGCAGCGAAGTCAACGAGCGACACTACTACCGCGTTCAAGGTCCGACGTTCCTCATCGAGTACAACAACACGCAAAACAACGCCAACCACGTCCACAGCATGTGGCGTAATCTCGGCGGCGATTTCGCGATTCCGATTCAGTAACTTTGGGCCGGCCTTGTTTCGGTCATCAATGCGATCACTCAGGGAGCCACGAGATGCCCACTGCCACGCCAAGAACTCGAGCGAAATTGCGGCGAGCTGCTGCGACAGCGCTCGCTCCTGAGATTCCCACAGAACCGATTTGGCGAATCACGGTCGATCAATATGACGAGATGATTCGCGCCGGGATTCTGACCGCTGATGATCCTGTGGAATTACTCGAAGGTTGGTTGGTGCAAAAGATGCCCAAAAACGATCCTCACATCCTGGCGGGAAAACTTCTCCGTCATGAATTGGAATTGTTGACTCCGGCAGGTTGGCATGTCACAACGCAAGACCCGATTCGATTGAGCGACAGCCAACCAGGGCCGGACGTCAGCATTGTGCGGGGTTCACCGCGGGATTTCGGGACATCCAAGCCCACGCCGGAATTCATTGGGCTCGTCGTCGAAGTGTCCGATTCGTCCCTCGAAAAGGATCGCGTTCGCAAAAAGACAATGTATGCCCGTGAAAGGATCGAGCTTTATTGGGTAGTCAATCTATCGGAACGCATGATTGAAGTTTTCTCGGAACCAACCGGCGCAACCAAGCGGCCAGACTTCCGTCAGCATCAGACGTTCTCAGAAAAACAACGAGTGCCGGTCGTATCTCAACGGCAAGAAAGTCGGTTCAATTCTAGTTGCGGATGTGTTGCCGTGACTGATTGTGGCGCACGCGGCTCACGTGCGTCGGATTTCAAAAGTGTTTTCAACGAGTCTTGTTTTCAACCATGCACGTGAGTCGCGTGCGCCACAAATCAGCGAGGTTCAGCATGATTCAGCAACGGCGAGGTTTCTTGTTCTCAGTATGCTTGGCGGCATTGACCGCTTTGGCAACGCTGTCTGGCAACGCATCGGCCGACGATGCCTGGCAGTCAATTTTCGACGGGAAGACGCTCGACGGTTGGGACGGCAATCCGGATTTCTGGCGTGTCGAAGATGGCTGCATCACCGGCGAGACGACGAAGGACAAGCCGACGAAGGGAAACACCTTCATCATTTGGCGCAAGGGAGAGACCGCCGATTTCGAGCTGACGCTCGAATACAAAATCATCAACGGCAACTCCGGCATTCAATACCGCAGCTTTGAAGTCCCCAACGAGAAGTGGGTCATCGGCGGCTATCAGGGGGACTTTGAGGCGGGCGACACCTACTCCGGCATCCTCTACGGCGAGCGGTATCGCGGCATCCTATGTAATCGCGGTCAAAAGACTGTCTTGAAGAAGAAGGATGGCAAGTTTGCTGTCGAGGTCGTCGGCTCCGTCGGCGACACGAAGGAGATTCAAGCCAAGATCAAGAAGGAAGACTGGAACAGTTACCGCATTGTTGCCAAAGGTTTTCACTTCCAACACTTCATTAACGATGTCCCGACGGCAGACTGCACTGACGAAGACACCGAACGCCGAGCGAAGGGCGTCCTCGCATTGCAGCTTCACGCCGGCCCGGCGATGAAGGTGCAGTTCCGCAACATCAAGATCAAGCAAGCGAAGGCCAAAGACGGCACCTCTGGAGCCGCCGGCAATGACAAGGTTGAAGGCGGCAAGAAGACGGCGCTACTGTTGGCCGGAAATCCGAGCCACGGCTTCGGTGCTCACGACCATCTTTCGGGCTGCTCGCTGTTGGCGAAGTTGCTGAATGAGAGTGGGCTAGTTGAAGCGAAGGTGCATTCGCTTCAGAAGAGCGGGTGGCCGAAGCCGGAAGAACTCGCGGCAGCGAACACCATCGTCATCTACTCCGACGGCGGCGGCGGTCATCCTTTCAACGCACATCTCGATGAACTGTCCGCGTTGACGAAAAAGGGAACGGGCATTGTCTGCATCCACTACGGTGTCGAGACCACCATTGGCAAACCGGGCCAAGCTTTTATCGACTGGACCGGCGGCTATTTCGAGCCGCATTGGTCGGTGAATCCTCACTGGGTCGCCAACTACAAGCAGTTCCCGAAGCACCCGACGACCAACGGCGTGAAGCCATTCGCGACGAACGACGAGTGGTACTACCACATGCGCTTTCGCGAGAAGATGGAAGGGGTCACGCCGATCCTTACTGATCTGCCTCCAAAGGAATCGCTCAGCCGTGGCGACGGTCCTCACAGTGGCAACCCAGACGTTCGCAAAGCGGTGCTCGAAAACAAAGAGCCGCAGCACATGGCATGGGCCACGCAGCGAGCCGACGGCGGTCGAGGCTTTGGTTGCTCAGGCGGGCACGTGCATTGGAACTGGGGCAACAACCAGTTCCGCAAGCTGATCCTCAACGCCATCGTGTGGACCGCAGGCGTGGACGTCCCCGCCGACGGGGTGCCCGCAGGTAAGGTTACGGTCGAGGATCTCCTCCAGAATCACGACGAACCGATCCCCGCCGATTTCAACAAGGCCCGCATTCAAGCGATGTTGGATGAGTGGAACACCCAAGCGGCGAAGTAATGTCGCATCATTGCGGGAAAGTCTCGGAGCACGCTCATGTCCACAGCTTTCGCGGACGTTCAAACCTTTGCGGACCTCTTTGAAGAACTCGGCGGGATTAGTCCCAGCCGAGTTCGTTTCCGCCCCGCACCCGGTCGCGCCACGGAGAAAGATGTTATTCGGATTGAGGCGACTGAGAACCGGTTGTTTGAACTCGTGGATGGCGTCTTGGTGGAGAAGGGAATGGGAGCAAGAGAAGCTTTGCTGGCATCGTTCATCGTTCACTTCTTTTGGGACTTTCTCAAAGACCATGACCTTGGCGTCGCACTGGGAGCAGACGGGATGCTGCGACTCCGATCACGACTTGTTCGAATTCCCGATGTCACGTTTATCTCTTGGGACCAAATTCCAAGCGGCGAGTTTCCAACGACACCAATTCCCAGCTTGTTTCCTGATCTGGCCGTCGAAGTTCTCAGCGATAGCAATACGACCGCTGAAATTGATCGCAAGCTGGCTGAGTATTTTGCGGCGGGATGTCGATTGGCGTGGATCGTTGATCCGACGACTAACACCGCCGACGTCTACACGTCGCCGACCGATTGCCAACATTTGCGTTCAAACCAGTCGCTCGATGGTGGCGACGTTTTGCCCGGCTTCAAGCTGCCGCTCAAAGAGCTTTTCGCGAGTACTCGCCGACGTCGCCGCTGAGGTTCGATCATGTCAGCAGTTCACGAAGTCGCGCACCCGCTGATTCAACATCACCTCGCCAAGCTGCGAGACAAGGAAACTCCGCCCGACGAATTCCGCCGGCTGGTACAACGGCTCGCGGTGCTCTTGGCTTACGAAGCGACTCGTGATCTCGACACACGGACTTCGGAAATTGAAACACCGCTCACGCGCACGTCTGCTCGGCGCTTGTCGCAACGGATCGGTCTCGTGCCGATCTTGCGAGCGGGACTCGGTATGGTTGAGCCGATGCTCGACCTGCTGCCGGAAGCGGAGGTTTGGCATCTGGGCCTGTATCGGGATGAAGCGACCGCTCGGCCGGTTGAGTACTACAGCAAACTTCCCGCACACAATCCGGTCGATGTCGCACTGGTGCTCGACCCGATGCTCGCCACCGGCGGGTCGGCGATCGCTGCTCTGCAAGCGTTGCGTCGCTGGGGCGTGCCGAAGTTGAAAGTGCTGTCGCTGATCGCCGCACCGGAAGGAATTAGCAACGTCTCTGACGCTTGCCCGGAAGCTCAACTCTTCGTCTGCTCGATCGACCGCGAATTGAACTCCCGCAAATTCATCGTCCCCGGCCTTGGCGATGCGGGTGATCGAAGTTTCAACACGCTTCCGTGAGAGGACATTGTCATGCTTCGACTTCACCAAAGTCAGGTTTCGTTCGTTGTTATTGCGTTGATGTTTCACGTGGTGCTTTCACCAAGTTACGCCGACGACACCGCTTCGTCAGTAAGCGTTTTCGAGCAGCGCATCCTGCCGATCTTCAAGTCGGACCAGCCGAGCAGTTGCGTGCAATGTCATTTGGCCGGAGTCGATCTGAAGAATTACATCCGCCCTTCCAGCGAGGAGACGTTTCGCTCGCTGAGGGATCAAGGGCTGGTGAACCTCGATAAGCCGGAGAAGTCAAAGATCCTCACGTTGATCAACATGAAAGACGCCGACAACCCTGGTGCGAATCTGTTGCATGCGAAATCCCGCGAGGTGGAAGCGACTGCGTTCGCCGAATGGATCAAGCTCTGTTGCCGCGATCCAAAACTCCGTAACTCGCCAAAACTGTCGCCGCAGGAACTGGCGAAGCCCGCGCGGCCGAACGAAGTGATTCGGTTCACGAGAACCGATCGGTTGCTCGAATCGTTCGAGCAGAACATCTGGGGGCAGCGGCATCGTTGCATGGGCTGCCACGCGGAAGGGTCCGACCAGAATCGTAAACTGGTCGAGAAAAACGGCGAACAAGTTTCGTGGATGAAGAAGTCCGCTGCCGAGACGATGACCTACCTCATCCGCTCGAAGCATCTCATCGACAACGGCAACCCGGAAAAAAGTCTGTTGCTGCTCAAGCCACTGAAGGAAGTCGAGCACGGCGGCGGTAAGAAATTCTTGAAGGGCGATCTCGGCTACAAAGGTTATCGCACATGGATCGAGGATTATTCCAAGGTTGTGCGGGATGAGTATGCGAAAACATCGGACCTGCCGAAGTCAGATCGCAAACGACTTCGTGAATTCAGCAGCGAGTTGTGGTTCAAGCTGGCGAACCCACCGCAAGATTGGGACGAGAAGCTGCTGCAAGTCACCATCTATCGCTGGGACGAACGAGCGAAGAAGTGGGAAGCAGCCCCGGTCGCGATCTCAGATCGACAAGCATCCGCCAAGTTCAAAACGTGGCAACACACCGTGACGTTGCTGGCCGAACCGAATTCAAAGCGTGCGACTGACTGGCGTCGAGGTGCTTCTTTGCCCGCCGGAAAGTACCTCGTCAAAGTGCATGTCGATCGCACCGGCCGTTTGCTCACGGACTGGAGCGCCGTTATGCGCGACGAAGATCTCGTCGGCCAAGCAGAGTTCCAAGGAGAGTGGCGAGCGGGTTACGACGCGATGACGGTTGTGGAAGCGGCCCAAATCCGGAAGTGAGAGTTTGGCTCGTGAGGGCATCGCCGAATTTGAATAGTGATCGCTGCGACGATCACTCCGCAGCGATGCAGAACAGATGCTTTTCGCCGCGGATGAGGATGCGGTTCGAGGCCGGGACGGGTGAGCCGATGACGGACTCGGCCATATCGTTCTCGGACAACAATTCAAATTTGTCGTTGGCGACGCTCGCGACAAACACGGTTCCATCCTCGCGCGGCGCGAACAGCTTGTCTCCGGCGATCAGCGGCGAGGCGTAGAAGTTCGCCCGGTTCTTGGGGAACACTTCTTTCCAAATCGTCTTGCCGGTGACGGGGTCAATACTCTCGATTTCACCTTTGTCACCGACCAGGATGACTCGGCCTTTGTAAGCGACCGGAGTTGGGACGAACGTGCCGACATCGTCTCGCTTCCACACATGATTGGTCTGCGTGACGTCACCACTGCCCGTCAGCCGAATCCCATGCAGTCGCGGAATGCCTCGATCGTTACGGCCGTAGGCGATCACCACCATGTCCCCGACGATCACGGGCGTCGCGATCGCTGGCCACAACTTGTTGCCGTCCGGATTGAAGTTGCCACACGACCAAGAAACCTCCCCATCGGTCGCGTTGTGAATCGTCAGATGTTCGGCTCCCCAAACCAGGATCGACTCCTTCCCCTGGTGTTGAATGACCAACGGCGTTGAGTAGCCGTGATCGCATTCGGTGGGCGTCGTGTAGTTGCGAGCAACCTTCCAAGCCATGTCGCCAGTGACTTTATCAAACGCAGCCAGCCATGACTCACCTTGATGCATGCGAGCCATGATGACGTACTTCTCCGTCAGCACGGGGGATGTGCCATGATCCCAAAACAGAGTGTCCTTCCCGAATCGCTCAACGAGATCGGTCTTCCAACGGACCTTTCCATCGAGTTCCACTGCCGCGAACGTGCCGCTCTTGAAGAAGACGAAGACAGCTTTTCCATCGGTGACCGGCGACGCATTACTTCCAGAACCGTTTCGATGCTTGCCCGCGTTCTCCTGGCCGAAGACCGCCCGCCATTTCTCGGCACCTTGGAAGTCGTAGCAGAGCAGCGCGTCATTCCCCTCGGCAGGGGACGTCAGATAGATCTTGTCGTTGAGCAAGATCGGTGTTGAACAACCCTTGCCCGGCAACGGAGTCCGCCAGAGATACTTGTCCGCGCCGAAGGAGACGGGATAACTCCCCTGTTCGACGCTCCCATTCCCCAGTGGCCCGCGCCACGAGCGCCAGTCCGCAGTATCGGCCGCAACGCCCAATCGTGCCGAGAAGAAAATCAACCAGGCCGCAGCAATCAGAACTTTGTTTGGCATCGTTGTCGAAATCCTTTGAAAGGCGTGTGAGTCGGTGAAGGCACGTCAGAATACCGATGGCGAGCATGTCCTCACGGTGCTCGCGCGAGGCAACGACACTATGCTAACGAACGCGCATTCTGGTATCACAGTGACGGTGTGATACAGGGGCAATCAACTTGACTGATTACCAGTCGAACGAAGCCACTGCAAAAGGTGCCGCTTGTCACGAAACGCATGTGCTCCGGGAATCAAATCGGCGAACCTCGAAAAAACGTAGTGCTTTGTCGGGGAATGAAACAGGGATTTGCGCGTGAGGCAGGATGAGGGAGACTGGGATCAACCAAGGAGGTTTGATCGTGGACAAGAAATATGTGGTTCGGCTGACGGATGAGGAGCGTGAGATTCTGCGTGGCGTGGTCAAGAAGTTGAAGG
>JAYUFI010001087.1:0-1120 GCA_043738805.1 Planctomycetaceae bacterium
GTCAGCGCTCGGTACGGCACAAGCGCGACTGAATGCAGCCCAGATCAATGCGGCTCGGCAGGTTCGACAGGCTCGGCAAACGGCTCTGAATTCGCCGGCGCTCACGTCGGCAAAGTCCGCGGACACGCAGGCCACTCGCGATCATCAGGCCGCACGGGATGCGGTTGTGAATCAACTCAAGAACACCAACCCCGAGTTCAGTGACCTGCTGGCTCAGAGCAATTCCAAACGCGATCAAATTGCCGCGTTGGCCAAATCGGGAGACACGTCCGGACAAATTCAGACTCTCCAAGCGCAACTGAGGACATTGGTTCGCAAAGTCGTTGCGATTCAGGATCGGGCGATCAACGCCGATCCGACAGTGAAAGAAATTGCCGATCGCAAAGTCGGCGTCCACGCCGAGGCTCAATCCGCCGAAAAGGATGCGAACAATGCGGTCGCACAAGACCCCGGCGTCCAGTCCGCTCAAAAGCAACTCACGCAGGCACAACTGGCGGCCCAACAGGCTGCGGCGAACTACAACAATGCCATGGGCTCGGCCAACAACTCCGGAATGTACGGTCGCAATCGTCATCACCGAAGGTACGGATACAGTGGATACGGTTACGGTGGTTTCAGCTATAGCCCGCGTTACCATACGTCGTACCATCACGTTCATTACGCGCATGCACGACCGGTTCATATCCATCACGCGGTCCACCGGCGTCGCTGATCTGCAACACTTTCAAGGGTCACAAAAGCATGACAACCACCGTTTCGACAAGACTTCCCTCGTGGACGATCCGCCTGGGCGCGTTGAGCGCCCTGGCCATCGCGATCTGGGGCCTGTGGGGCTTTCAGACCGCGTTTGCCCAAAAGGACAAGCCGGTCCACACGAGCGACGATCATGTTCGAGAAGCGACGAATCTCAAGCAGGCGTTCGGAGGAGTTCAGATCGATTTGTTCTTTGAAATGGGTGAACTTGAGTCGCAGAAGCCGGGGCTGGCGGGGGTGAAATTCGTGGACGCCGTCGATGTCACCGGCAAAGAGCTGTTGCGTTTTGAACGTTCAGGCGATTCCTGGCTGATTGATCCGGACACGGTGTTTGCGTACCACCTTCACAAAGTCAAGTAGCCAGTGT
>JAYUFI010001088.1:0-3142 GCA_043738805.1 Planctomycetaceae bacterium
TACAAGTGCTTGCCCCCCTCGAGCGGGCCCGGCTTGTTGGAAATCACGGGGAAGAACGGCGGCAGGTCTTTGTCCTCCACCGGCGCATCTTTCGATTGCGCAACGGCCCAAACGTGCCGATCCCGATTGGCGGTCAAGATATCCAGGACTTCCAGCTCGCGCTGCACGGTGCCGTAGTTCGACCGGCCCTGGCCGTAGCCGCCAGGCCCTTCCGAAAACTTGAGAAACGCCCGGTCGCCATACGTCGAATAACCGTCCGTCACGCGATAGCGGTTGAACCAGTAGAAGTTCTTGTCGAGGACGGCGGCGAGCAGAATCTTCGCCTCTTCCTTTGCTTTCTTATCGTCAGGTCTGATGGAACGAGGCGGACCTTCGTGGGGAAACAACCCCGCAAAGGCAATTAGACTCACGATCTGATCACCGAGGGCATTGAGATGCACACCATTGATCGTGGCGCTGCGGCCCTTTTCGATCCCCAACCTCCACGGAACTTGCGTGCGATCACCAGTCGGAGAAAACACTTCCAAAGTCGGCGTGAAGTGATCGACGAACGGGACGCCGTGCGCCTTGGCGACCTCACTCATCGCCTGCGTGTACATCTTGAGGCGGGCGTTCGTCGCATCGACATGAGCTTGAGTTGGCAGGTTGGGATCGTTGATGAACTCCTGTGCGATGGGCGAGAACAGCACGAGCCTCGGTGCCGACTTGCCGTTGTACTTTTGAGCCTGCGTGTGCTTGATGAAGTCTTCCACGTTCTGCTTGAACGCGGGCAGCCCCGCCTCGCCCGCGAACGACTCACCGTAGCCGTAGAAGGCGAAGATCACGTCGGCCTTGGTGTTGGTCAGCTTGAAGCGGTCTTCGCTGACGTTGCCGGGTTCTTTATCGCGGGACGAGATCTTCTTCCCCTCCTGCGGAATCGGAGCCGATCCGGTCAGCCAGTGATCGTGCGTCCCGAAGTCCATCGACCGCATCCGGTGACTCGGATTCTTGAAGCCGTCGATCTCATCGCCCGAATAGCCGAGGTTGCGGAAGACGAGTTCATGCTCGGGGAACCGCGCATGAATCAGCGTTTCAAGCCAGCCATAGTGCTGCATCCGCTCGGCCAGCGTGTTGCCGACGATGCAGATGTGGTCTCCCTTTTCGAGCTTGAACGGCTGAGCCTGAGCCAACGCCGGGACGAGGAGCAAGAACGCAAGCAGACTTCTGATTCGCATGGTGGGAGTTCTCAAAATGGTTCAAAAATCAGAGGAGTATTGGTTTGGAGGATTTGAGCCGTAGGACGTGCAGGATTCATCCGTCAACAGGATCATGTTGATCGGGGTCGGGTTCGGGAGAGAATTCAACGTCGTCGTAGATCTCAGTCAAAGCCAGTTTGATGCCGATCTCAGGAAGCGGGATCACCGCGTCCAAGTGCTCATAAACTTCCCGGGCGAAGGTCTCCGCGTGTCGCCGATGAACGACGACGAACGGTTCATCCTTCTCGACCAGAATGTAGACCATCAGGCTGGGCAGCGTCAGGTAGTCCCGCAGTTTTTCACCGGTATCGATCCGACGAGTCGAACGCGAAAGAATCTCGACGATCACCACGGGAGTTGCTTGGAATGAGTCCTCCTGGGGGTTCTGTTGGCAGACGACGCTGAGGTCAGGGTAGTAGTAGCGAAGCTGATTCGGCAGCGGGATGCGAATCTTGGTGTTTGTCGAAAACGGACGGCAGGGACTTCCCTTGAGTTTCGTTCCAAATGCAATTGTCAGATTGGTTTCAATGACCGCATGGCGGTTGGAGTTGCCAGCCATCGCATGGACGTACCCGCCGAGGTACTCGTGTCTCACGGGCGAACGGAGTTCACCCGCGAGATAGTCCACCTCGGAAATCAGCGTCTGTTTCTCGACCGCACTCATTTTGTCACCTTGCGTCTGTTCGATGTCGGTGCCTGCTCGCAATCAGTCTTACGTCTCTGCATCCGGTTCGGGAACGAACGTGACATCTTCGTAGATGTCGCTCATGGCGAGTTCGATTTCAATCTCGGGCAGCGGGATGACGGCATCGAGTCCTTCGTGGAATTCGCGCACAAACTCATCACCTTGGCGACGGAAGACCGTGACAACGGATTCATCCGGTTCCACCAGCAGATAGGCCGACAACGAGGGGATTGTGAGGTAGGCCTCTTTCTTTTCGCCTGTGTCCGTACGACGAGTCGATCGTGACAAGACTTCCACCACAATCACGGGGGCATCCTGATACGAGTCTTCGCGCGGGTTGGAATCGCAAATGACGCTGATGTCCGGATAGTAGAAGCGAGTCTGATTGAAAGAACGAATGCGCACCTTGGTGTCGGAGTTGTATGGGCGACACCGCTTGCCCCGCAGCTTCTGAAACAGGTTCCCAAAAACATTGCCCGCGATCACGCCGTGGTTGTTTGTGGTTCCCGCCATCGCGTAGATGAAACCGTTCTGGTACTCGTGCTTCACGACGGATCGCAACTCGCCCGCCAAGTAGTCCTCAACGGACACGAGACCGATTTTGTGAGCCGCTCCCATCTGTTGTCTCCGGAAAAGAGTGGACCTGGCGAGTTTGGAACGCGAACACCCCGGCCATTTCGTTGCGGCCGGGGTGCAAGCTGGAGTCGCGGTCAGCGTCGAGCGGCCGGATGCTTGAGCGGCAGCCACGCGCCATTGGCATCACTACTCGCGACGCATTGCTGGATGAAGTACATCCCCTCGACACCATCGTAGACGTTGGGATAGATCGTGTTGTGACGCTCGAACGATTGCCCGGCCGCCCGCTTCACCATGTCGTCGTAGGCGAAGCGGTAGACGTTTGCGAAGGCTTCAAAGAAGGCTTCGGGATGTCCGCTTGGCAGACGACACGCGGCCTTGCCCGACGCATTCATGAAGCTCGCGTTCGGATCGCGCGTGTAGATCGCATGAGGCTGTCCGTTGCGACGCACGGTCATTTCGTTGGGGTTCTCCTGCCGCCAGGCCAGCGCGCCTTTGGTGCCATCGACTTCGATGAACAGATCGTTTTCGCGACCGTGCGAAATCTGACTAGCCGTCACGCTGCCGAGGCCGCCGTTCTCGAAGCGGATCACGGCGTGACCGTAATCGTCCAGCTTGCGGCCCGGTTCAAACGCCTTGAGGTGGC
>JAYUFI010001089.1:0-1117 GCA_043738805.1 Planctomycetaceae bacterium
AGCGATTGCCGAGCGACACCGTCGCAACGGCAAAACCGTCGTCTTCACCAACGGTTGCTTCGATCTGTTGCACGTTGGTCACCTGACGATGCTCGAACACTCGGCAAGATTGGGCGACGTGCTGGTCGTCGCGATCAACAGCGACACCAGCGTGAGTCAACTCAAAGGTCCCGGCCGTCCGGTGATCGGCCAAGCCGCCCGTGCCGCGATGTTGGGAGGGCTCGCGTGTGTCAATCACGTCTTGATCTTCGACGAAGCCACGCCGCATCGACTGCTCGAAGCGATCCGCCCGGACATCCTCGTCAAAGGCGGCACCACGACCGAAATCGTCGGCCGCGAAGTCGTCGAGCGGTACGGCGGACGCGTCGAACAGACAACGGAAATCCCCGGCCAATCGACAACGGGGCTACTCACACGATTGCAATCCTCCGAGCCCCGACCGTCAGGGAGCGGGTTTCCTATTCCTCAGACGAAACCTCGGTCTTCGATCAAAACGAATCACTCCGAAGAACCGGTCGCTGACGCTCGCGGCTCGGATCGCATCGCTCAAGGACTGCCAATCCCCTTGTCTCAGGAGAAGGAGTGATGCGCAATACTCCGTGTGAATGTCAAAACCCCGGCTGGTGCGAACGTCACCAGTGCCTGAAGCCCGAACCATTGTTTCACCGCTGCCGCCGGGATCTGGACATGTTCCAAGCCTGGGAAGAGGGGCGCGGACCTTGTTTCCCTGTCCGCGATGAATCCAACGGCAATCAACCGTCAACGGAAATGCCGAGTCTCGCCCGTCGAACTGTCAATTTCGGCGCGGCGACGATCCGGCATGCCGCGAATGGATTTGAAGAGGTGAGCGACACAGTCCAAGAAACTCGACTGGCCATCTGCCGGGGCTGTCCGTCGTGCGACATCGAACAAATGATCTGCCGCGAAGCGACCTGCGGTTGCTACCTGCAAACGAAAACACGTTGGGCCTCGGAGTACTGCCCGCGCCACTTGTGGCCCCCAGGCGGAGTACCGCAGAAAGTTGAGATGTAGTGAGTAGTAAGGAGACAAGAGAATAACGAGGCGAGCCGAGCGGCGTGAGCCCTCGGATTCTTCCTCGGACCGAAACTTGACCGAC
>JAYUFI010001090.1:0-8278 GCA_043738805.1 Planctomycetaceae bacterium
TATCCGAAAATCAAATGGTGACGCAGCACGAAGCTCTGTCACGCAAATCTGTAGGACGGGCACTCCTGCCCGTTGAATTCCATAGAACGACGGTGGGCAAGAGTTGCCCACCCTACGAGCCCTCAACCGTTTGTGGGACAAAGCATAATAGGCAATCATGAATCATTCAGGTCAAGTCAGCGCGTAAAGTTCATCGAACTTACGATGCAAGTGATCGACGAGCGGCTGATGAGTGAGTGGTTGGCCGGTGATGGTTTGGGCCAACTGGTTGGCGCGGAGTTGTTTGCCTCGGCGGTGGATGTTAGCGCGGAGCCAAGTGAGTAGCGGCTTGAAGTCACCGTTGGCGAATGCTGTCGAAAGGTCGCCGAGGTCTCGTTGGGCTGCGTTGAAGAACTGCGCGGCGTACATGTTGCCCAGCGTGTAAGTCGGGAAATAGCCGATCAGGCCGGCGCTCCAGTGAATGTCTTGCAGGCAACCGCGAGCCGCATCGGACGGCGTGATGCCGAAGTAGCGCGAGAAGGATTCGTTCCACGCTTGCGGAACATCGGCGGGCTTGAGATCGCCGGAAATAAGCGGTTGTTCCAACTCAAAGCGCAGCATGATGTGCAGGTTGTAAGTGACCTCGTCTGCTTCGACGCGAATGAACGACGGGCGGACATCGTTGATCGCCGCGTACCAAGCATCGCCGGTGACATCGGCCAGTGAGCCTCCGAATGCTCGCTGGGCGAGACCGAAAAAGTGTTGCCAAAAGGGACGACTGCGTCCGACAAAGTTTTCCCACAAGCGTGATTGCGACTCATGAATTCCCAGCGACACCGTTTCGCCCATCGGCGAACCGAACGCGGCTTGATCGACTCCTTGCTCGTAAATTCCGTGACCCGCTTCGTGCATGGTGCCGAAGAACGCGCCGGGGAAATGCTGCTCGTTGTACCGCGTCGTCAGCCGGCAATCGCCCGGACCCAGGCCGCTGCAAAAGGGATGTGTCGCGACATCCAGTCGGCCCGCATCAAAGTCGAAACCAATTTTGCGAGCCGCCTCTTCGGCAAACTTCCGTTGAGCTTCGATCGGAAACCGTCGTCGCAACAAACTGACATCCGGCTGACACGAACTCGCTTTGATCGCGGCGACCAGCTTGACCAACTCGTCTCGCAGTGGGGCGAAGGCCGCTGCGATCTCGGTCGAAGAGGCTCCCGGTTCAAACTCGTCCAACAGCGCGTCGTAGGGAACGCCGCCACCGTATCCGATCGCTTCGGCCTGTTGTCGTTTGAGTCCGACCACTTTCTCGAACCACGGCAAGAACTCCGCAAAGTCCGATTTCTTCCTCGCGGAAATCCACGCTTGTTGAGCGAGCGTTGTCGTCCGCGAAAGTTCCTCCACTAACGAACGCGGCAACTTCGTCGAGCGATCATAAGCATGACGCGCCTCGCGAACATTCACCACCAGTGGCGAATCAGCATCGCCCAGTGGCCCGCTTTGTTCCAGTTCCGCCAACAGATCACCGATGCGCGGCGAGGTCGCCCGTTCGTGAGTCAACCCGGCGAGTAGTCCCAATTGCTCCGCTCGATGCTCACCACCGGCTGGCGGCAAGTTGGTTTGCTCGTCCCAGCCCAAGACGCTCGCGCAGGAATTCAACAGCGCGACCTCGCGCAACAGGCCCAATAGTTCGTGATAACTTTTCTCAACGTGCGACATCGTTTGACTCCGTTCAATGACGAATATCTGGTGATCGCAGACAAGCGATGACCTCGTTCGTTGTTCGTTCACGGGAAGAGTAAGGCTCGGCGAGTTGGAGCGACACAGTCGTGCTCACTTGGTTCGCGGACAATTTCGACTCATGGCACCGAAGTGGCGGAGCGTTGTCGTTCGACCGTAGACTCGGACTCGCAGGGAGAGCACTGAGGCGAGCATGAACAACGAAGAACAACAACCGATACGGCGAGCTTTCATCGGCCCGATGGTCGTGGCATTGATCGCGTTTGCGGCGGTCGGCCTGACGATTGATGCGGCGGGAGATTATCCACGCCTGATGGAAGGGCCGGGAATCACGCTTGATGAATCGTTCAACGTGCAGATGGGGGTCTATCAGTGGAATGCGATCCGCGAATATCACGTGGCGTTACTGCATCCGGAGAGCGTGCGAGAAATCTTTGGGCCGGAATCAAAATACAACCCGGATCATCCGCCGCTCGGTCGAGTCTGGTTGGGCATCTGGCATGACCTGATGAGTTGGTTGTTTCCACCGGCTGATCATCCCTCGCTGTTCGTGACGGATTGTGCTCGCTTCGGTTCGGCGAGTGCGTTTGCTCTGACGGTTTTCGTCATCGGAGCCTTCGCAACCAAGTGGTACGGTCGCGCGGCGGGAATCGTCGCAGCGGTTTCGTTCGTGCTGATGCCGCGAGTCTTCAGTCACGCGCACATTGCCGCGCTCGAAACGTTTCTGAATGGAACGTACTCGCTGGCGATCCTGAGCGTCGCGCATTGGTGGAGCCAGCATTGTCGGGGAGTGAATCCGGCGGAGCCGACGCCGCTGTCGAGAAACATGCCCTCACGAGTTCCGGCCTCGACTGCCGTTTTGACGGGCGTCTTGTTCGGGCTGGTGTTGCTGTCGAAGATTCAAGCGATCCTCATTCCGCCCGTTGTGGGAGTGTGGGCGTTGTGGCACTGGCGTCATCGTGCGGTCTGGCCGTTGATGATCTTCGGCCTCACGGGGTTGATCGTCTTCTTTGTCAGTTGGCCGTGGCTGTGGCTCGATCCGCTGAACAATCTCCGCGAGTACTTTGCGCGGACGACAAGCCGTGCGGAGTTGCATTGCTTCTATCTCGGCAAGGTGTGGGCTGACAAAGATGTGCCGTGGCATTACTCGTTCGTGATGTTCGCGGTGACGGTCCCTGTCGGGCTGCATTTCTTGGGAATGCTCGGCCTCATCGGACGAGGCTCATTGTTGCGACAACCGCGCGAGCAGTTGGTTCTCGCGGCGACGTTGTTCCCGCTCATGCTGTTCGCGTTACCGGGCGTCGCCGTTTACGACGGCGAGCGGCTGTTCTTGGTGAGTTATCCGCTGTGGGCCGTGTTCATCGGACGTGGAGCGAACGTCGCGTGGAAGTGGCTGGGGCAACAAGCTCGTGATGAGCGGTTCCGCGCACTGGCGAGTGGACGTATTCGCGTCGCGCTGGTCGCTTTGTTTTTGGCCGCTCAAGCGACCGGACTTGTGACGACGCATCCTTGTCAGCTCAGCTACTACAACTTGTTCGTCGGTGGCTTGAGTGGGGCGGATCGGCTCGGATTTGAGCGGACCTATTGGGGCGACAGCCTCACGCGGAGTTTGCTCACTGAGGTTGCGGCTGCCGTGCCAGAAGGATCAACGATCGCGGTCTCGCCAGTGCTGCATCAATTCCAATTGGAAGAGTTGTTGATGCAGTCGCCGATCCTGCGAGCCCATCGAATTCATTTGGTTCCGGCAGCAGATGTTCGCGGCAATGCGAAGACTCGCATTGCCGGCGAACTTCTCTTCTGCCGCAAAGCCGATCTGGCGTCGCAAGACATCATTGAGAATATCGTTCAGGACGCGAGCGTTGTCTCGCGCGTTGGATCGACCGGAAACTGGCTCGCAGTGTTGAAGAAAACGGCCTCAAGCCCGGTGCTCGAAGGACAACACAACTAGCACGACGCGTCAGTGAGTGGTCGATTTTCGTTGGAGTTTCAGCACTGGCTTACGCGTCTCGACGGGTGCTTGCTTGCCCGTCTCACCACTCGCTGGCGCGTCGTGCTTGCGTGGTGATCACCTCTAACCGGCACGCACCGCAACGACGGCTTCGGCTCGTGTCGCGTGATACTTCCACAACTTTACGAGGTTCATTGTCTGCAAGACCTCTTGCATATCGGGTGTCGCGTTACAGAAAGCCGCTTTGCCTCCTTTAAGTCCCGCTTTGCGGCAGATTTTGATGATCACGCTGAGGATGATGGAACCGAGTACTTGCTCGCAGCCAAAGTCGATGATGACGTGCTGCAACGTCGCATCGTCGAGCACTTGCAGAGTGGCGTTCGATTCCTGATGCACGTCGTTGTAACGGAACCCAATCGCGTCACCTTGCGGGACGACGATCAAGACATTGCCGTCTCGCTCTAACCGAAAGACTTTGTTGTGTGTTGCTGGCATGGCGAAAGATTTTAGCGAAGCGAGAGAGAGTCGAGGCTGGGGTAACTTCGCCGATGTTGGATTAATCGAACGAGCGGTCATGCGGGCGGATTATGAACCGTCAGGCGGAGGATTTCCATTCGTTCCAAAATCATCCAAAAGTTTTTTTAACATCGCATCTGCGGCCAACTGATGAGCGCGTTCGTTGGGATGAGCGTCAAAACGATTGACAGTCAGACCTTTTGCAGCAGCCGGCGTCAGAAACGGTTCGAGGTCTAACACCCGAATTTGTTTTGATTCGCAGAACTCCACGATCTTTTGATGTGACTCTCGAAACGGATATTCCGGACCTAAGTTGTGCAGAAACGGGAAAACGACAACACGAAAATCCGCCCCGTGAGCCCGACAGTTGCGATGCACGTTTTCGATATCCTCGCTCATCAAACGCCACGGTTCGCCGCTGTAGTACTCCTTCACGAATGAGTAATACCCATTTACGGCAGGAACTGTGAATTGCCGCAAACGAAAATAGACCCAATTGAAAAAATAAGTGTCGTGAAACAAAAAGAACTGCGGATTGTGTCGCGACAAATCTTGGTAGTACGTCTCGTGCCGCTTGTGGTACGTCTCGATGTCGTTGAGGCACAGCACATAGATCATTGTGTCGATCTTGTGGCCGTTCTCAAACATCTTCTCCGACAAGTTCTTGATCCAATGCAAGTCGATTCCCGCATCAGCCACGTTAGAGACCACGACCTTGCCGTTTGACTCTCGTTCCAGCACCGCACGAACCCGATTGCTGAACCGATCTTTGACCTCATTCACTCCCTGAGCGAACGTGAAACTGTCGCCGAAAAACACGACATGCTTTTGATCGGGGCGGAGCGATTCCGGATACGCTCGGTCGTCGCGATACCAAATTCCTTCATTCTTCTCTCGATTGACGGTCAAGAATTTTTTCTGCGGCTCCACATGTAATGCGAACCACTTTTTCGACACGTTCGTCATGTTGAACGAATCAGAAGCGTCGTAGATCAGAGCAAAATACAACTCGACCGACGTCAGCGCGGCGAGCGTCATCCACAACGACAACCCGGCATTCAAACAGGTGATTCGCCGGGGCTTGTCCCGCCACATCGAACGGAGTCGCAGCAGCAGCCAGAACGTCAGTCCGCCAGCGATGAGCCACAAACTCATGCCGATCAGATAGCGGTCATCCAGAAACAGCAGCAACACAGTGATCTTCCCTCCTGAAGAAACTTCTTTGACGAACGGCAGAAGATCGCGTGCCAAACCGTAATCGTTAGTTCCCTTTGCCAGATTGTGGCGCGACGCTCCGCGTCGCGATTCAAGACCCGGAGCGTCGTGCCACAATGCGACATCACAGCACTATTTTATCTTTTTTATCTTTGTGCCAATCACCCGCGCATCTTGAAGATGGGACTCAGCCGCGTAAATGCACTCGCTCCGACAACGCTCACGATCGAGAGCAGCAAGGCGATCTTCCAATTGCTCGCCAGCATGAGGCTCGCGAGGCAAATCACAATCAATGCGACTGTCATTCCGAAGCGGAACCGCCAGGCCAAGCCTTGCTCGATTAACAGCAACCCCAACACACCGAACAACAACCCGCGAGCGAGCGACAACGCCGCCGAATCATCTTCGGCACTCGTGATCGGCGCGGCAGACGTCACATCGCGAATCGCGATCTTGCCACGCAAGGCATTTGAGTTCGACAACTCCTGAGCAGCCAATCGCCGAGGGTCGCTCTCTCTCGGATCGACGTTGATCGCGATCCGCTCCGAGTGATTCGACTCCGCCAAGAACGACAACACATACAACCCCGGAGCCGGCGTCTCACCGACCACAATCGTCGGCGTCCCCTCAATCTCCCGGGCAGCCAACGTCTGCCGACTGCCGTTCGGTCGAGTCAACGTGACGGTCACGTTGCCAGACGAACCGAGCAGCTTCCGCAGAATCGTTTCACCCACCAATTGTTCGCGCGATTGTGTCCGACCAGCCGCAGCGTACTGCACCAACTCATGCACCAGCGGCACAAAGCCCGGAGCCCAAATGGCCCATTCGCCCCACGATTCATCGAGCGACGTCGCGATCAACACACAACGACCAGCTCCGCGCGATGACGTCAGTATCGCCGGATCACCCGATGAGAAGTTGATCGCGGTTTCTACCGTGTTGTTCGCATCTCCGTTCGCCGCAGCTTTCACGTAACGCTGAATCAACGCCGTCTCCAATCCCGCGCCTGGATTGCCTCGAAACTCGCGCAGCAGCGGATGCAAATAGTCGCCGGGATCGAATCCAAACACCGCCGGTTTGCCGTCTGTATCAGCTCCGTTGATCGGCTCTAACAATCGCACCGAGATCAATCCGCGTGGGCTGGCCACGACTTCGTTGAAACGTTCCAGAGAAACCGACGGGCCGAGTGACATGATCACGCCACCACCCGCTTCGATGAACCGCCGCAGTCGTTCGACGTCTGCTTCCGTCAGCAACCCCGTGTCGCACAAGAATACGACGTCATGCCGCGCCAATTCGAGGTTCGGCAGATCGGCTTCGGTCGTCGTCATCACTCGCAGACCACGAGTCGCGGCCAACGTGTTCGACAAACCCCGATCGCGCACATGCAACGAATTCGGCGACAACGCCTGCTCGACAAAGAACGTCGCCGAATCCCGCGTTCGACCGGCAGATCGCCCGTTGACCAACAGGATGCTCAACTCCGATCGCACCGAAAGCGGCAGCCAACGTTGATTGTCCGCCGACAACGAATCCTCTTCGAGTCGCACGGACAAACCATGTTCGCCCGACGCGGGTGCCGCGAGCGCGAACTCGACGATCGAATCTTGCCCCAACGGAACATCGATCCGTTTCGAGTCCACCAATTGCTCGTCAATCAGCAACTCCACGCGACGACCAGCGATCGCCACCAAGCCGTTGTTACGGATCGTCGCCGTGACCGACATCGCTTGCTCTGCCGAAATCATCGGCGGATCAGTCGCGAGGCCGACCACCGTCGCGTTCTCCGGTTCCGCCGCGCCGACATCCATCAGCGTGATCGCCGCTTTGTCCGCCAAGCGTGTCCAATCATTCTCAAGGCCACGGAACGACGTCTCTTGAAAGTCAGAGATCACGACCACTTCACAACGCTCCGTTGGCTGTTTGGCATCGACGATTTCATTCAACGCGGCCAACGTCGCCGTGACATCGCCGCGCTCAAAAGTGAGCGACAAACGATCGACTTCATCCGACACCGCGCTCGCCACAAGCGTCGGTTGCCGAATCAGAATTCGCGGCTCCGAACCCGCAATCCGAGCGAACACAAACCGATCGCCCGGCGAGCTACGTTGAACACTTTCTTTCGCCGCTCGTTTGGCAACATCGAACAGCGTCTTCCCCAACGCAGAGTTCTCCGCCGCTCGCCCCATACTCAGCGAAGCATCCAGCACCAACACTCGCAATGTCGGCGGAGCCCCCTTCGTCAACTTGCTCGCATCGGCCCACTGTGGCCGCGACAACGCCAACACGATTAAGACCAACACCATCACCCGAACCGCCAGCAGCAACAACTGCTCGAACCGCGTCCGTCGAGACTGCTTACGAACTGCTTCCTGCAAAAACTGCATCGCGGCCCAAGTGACCTCACGATAGTGCCGCCGAAACAACCAATGAATCAACACCGGTATTGCCGCCAACGCCAACCAACCCAACATCGCCGGCGTCGCAAACCCGAAGGCCAGCACATTGAAGATCAACCCATCCAAAGCAAATCTCACAAAACAAAATGCCCCACGAAACGAACCCGCAGCGTCAGCAAGGGCGACCGCTCAATTGTGGCGAAGTGTTCCAAAACGCTTGCCCGTCACTGACGCGTGAGCGAGTTTGAGCGTGACGCCACACGATTCGGGAGGCAAGCCTTTCATCGAAATACTTCGCACTTTCCACGGTAAAACAGCGTGGCGAGACTTTGATCGTTGCTCCGCGATGAGATGGTTGGGCGGGATGGCTCCGCCGAGGCGGAGGGGTTGAAACCCACGGCGACCTTCGGCGGTCGCTCTGAGCTTGTGAATTTTTGCCAAAGGGATGCTCGCGGAACAAATCGAGGGCGCTAAACTTCTGCCGGCG
>JAYUFI010001091.1:0-1116 GCA_043738805.1 Planctomycetaceae bacterium
GTAGCCGTGCAGATTTATTGAAGTGGGGCGATGCGATTCCATCACTTCGAGGTCGAAATATGACAACGATGACGCGACGTGGAGCCTCACCCGAGGCGATTCGACGCCACTATGATGTTGCCAATGAATTCTACGAACTGTGGCTCGACCCGACGCTCTGTTATTCGTGCGCCCTGTGGGAAGACGACGAGCCGGACTCGATGCTCGAACTGGCCCAACTGCGAAAGTTGGATTTCCACGCCCATCAGGTGCAGGCGGAAAACGTGGAACGGGTACTCGATATTGGTTGCGGCTGGGGTGCGCTCGTTCGCCGGTTGGTCGAGACCCACGGCGTTCGTCACGTGACCGGTCTGACGCTGAGCGATGCACAAGCCGTATGGTGCGCCCAACGTCCCGATCCTCGTGTCGTGATCCGGATCGAGAGTTGGCTAGACCACAATCCCGACGCTCCGTATGACGGGATCATCTCCGTCGGTGCGTTCGAGCACTTCGCGAAAGCGGAATGGCCGGACGCTCAGCGAATCGCCGCCTATCGGGCATTCTTCGCGAGCTGTCGCGATTGGTTGAAGCCCGGTGGTCGGCTGTCGCTTCAGACGATCGCGTGGGGCAACGTCGATGTCGCGCACGTGAAGAACCAAGTCGAAACGAAGTTCATCTTCGACGAAATCTTCCCCGAGTCGGTTCTGCCAACCTTAGCCGACATCATCGCGGCCAGCGACGGCCTCTTTGAAGTCATCAACCTGCGCAACGATCGCGAACATTACGCGCGCACGTGTCAGGTCTGGTATCAACGATTGGTGGCCCGCAAGGCCGAAGCGCTGAGAATTGTCGATCTGGACGTGTACAACCGATTCGTCCGCTATCTCAAGCTGAGCGCCATCACGTTCAACGCCAGCTACTCCGGCTTGCTGCGCATTGGGTTTCGACGCTGGGATGAACCGCGAACGACTTGAGTCGCGTCGGCCGTGCCGCACTTCGGAATCTTCGGAGAAGCAGCGACTTCGCATTCAGCATCCACAGCGCAAAGTCACGTAGATTGTCGGGGAGCGTTCCGTCTGTCGTGATGTGTTTCGCGTTGCGGCACACGCCCTACCGACTCGCGGACGTAAACAATTG
>JAYUFI010001092.1:0-1116 GCA_043738805.1 Planctomycetaceae bacterium
GCTGCCTGCTGCCATGACGCTACTCGTTTCATAAAAATCGCCCGGATCGGGGTATCGCCTTGAGCATTTTCATGTGAGCGATTCAGCCGGTCGTGGATCGTCCAGTCGAAATCATTCGCCGGTCGAAAGACCGGGTGTACTCAACTCAATGACGCACGAACCACGGTTTTGAACTCGCATCGGTCTTGAAGAAGTCGAGCAGAACTTCGGCGACTTTCGTCTTCGCCGAGAACCTGATAGCGAATCTTGACTCCCTCAAAATCGAAGAATTGATCGTTGGCCTTCGTGTTGTCTTCGGCCATCGCATGCGCGGCACACGCCACGGGGAGCATCATCGCGAAAAAGCATCTCGTCCGCATGCGCGGCACACGCCACGGGGAGCATCATCGCGAAAAAGCATCTCGTCCGAGGCGCGGTTACGCGTCTTTGACCACACGATACTTGGTCTGGACGAAACCAAAGTCGAACGCCGTCGTTGATAAATGACTGAGCCGAGCATCGTGTAGCAGCGATCCAAAAAGAGGTCGTCCGGTTCCGATCAGGACGGGGATCATGGTAACCGTCAGTTCGTCAATCAGTCCCTCTCGCAGAAAGCTTTGAATCGTCTGACCGCCGTCGATGTAAAAGTGCTTCGCTCCCTGTCCGGAGAGCCGGGCCACTATCACGGATGGATTCTCATGCGACACTGAGACTGTACCCGCCGAGTACGGCTCGCTCTGGTTGCTTCGATCCCGCTGATTGTCCCCGCGTGGAATTCTTCGGCTTTGGCAGCAGAGCCGACTCCCACAAAACCCACGACGCTGACGAGCGAACCCGCGCTCCGGACGCAAGATGTTGTTCTCCTTCCCCGCAACGTGCTGGCGGGAGAAGTCGTGGACTCCAACGGCAATCCGCTGGCTGATACGAGCGTCAGCGTTTTTTGTCGGCAGACAGGAAGTCGCTCGCGACATGACGGATCAAGCAGGCGAATTTGCAATCACAGTTCCTCGCGGCGACATGTACTGGTTGTCGTCCGGCAACACCATCGCGCTTGCCCGAACGTGGTCGGCCAAGGCGTCGCCTCCCCAAGCCGAATCCCGTGTCACTCTTTCCCCGCCGCTGACTTACACGCGCATT
>JAYUFI010001093.1:0-3136 GCA_043738805.1 Planctomycetaceae bacterium
AACCCAGCGAGCGACCGCGACTTCCTGATGCTGAGTGTCGCCTTCAGTTTCTCCTGGCAGATCGACGAGCAATTCGCGAAACGGAACTTCCAGCCGCGACCAGTAGAGCCGGTCGGGCGAGAACGAATCGACGAGCGCGGCAACGCGAGCCTTGTCGGGTGAGGTTTGACCGTTTGAAAGCAGCGTGCTCGCGGTCTTCCAAGCGGCCATGCGGACATGCTTGCCAACCTCGTCTGCGTGCCCGATCGCGCTCTTCAGCCGTTCGACCAACTCTTTGTCGTCGAGATATGCGGGCGGCAGAGGCAGTCGGTCGCGACGCCAGAACGCGACTTTCGCTTTGTCGGTACACAGTCCCAGCGTCGCGAAGTCGAAACGCTGAGACCGGCGAATGACTTTCTCGCGGACCAGCGTCTGCATTTGCTTGAAACACAAGGGACCGCAGAACTGCTGCGAGGCATCGAACTGAAACAGCGCCGAACTGTCGCGCCACAGATCCTTCTGTTCGGTGAAGCGGATCGGGCGGTCGCCTTCATCTTTATCACGGCGATACGCCATGCTCGGCTCATAGAACCCGGGCGGCGAATCAAACTTGCGGCCTTGCGCGTAGAAGACCTTTGCCACCCGATCGCCATCGCACACCAGACGCAATGTCCGCGTCTGCCATGTGAGGTAGTCGAGATAGCCTGCCGGAAAAGCCGCCCCTTGAGCCGGTGCGTCTTCGCGTTCCCACACCGGTCGATCGTCTTTGGAAGGACAGGGAGACTCGCTGTTGTAGACGACCATGTTGAGCAACAGCGTCTCGAACAGTGTCTGTCCCTGCGGCATCACGATCGCGCCACTGACGAGCGGTGCATGAGTCGTATTACCGAGATCGCTCTTGCCACCACCGACTGCAAAAGACTGCTCGGCAATCACAAGTCGTGCCGCGTGCGCGAATGCCAAACGCGGCGCGGGATTGTCGAGCGTGTGGTCAAACAGTGTCGCGTTGTTGCCGCGAGCCATCTCTTGAGACAGCCGATTGATGCCGCTCGGTTCCTTGGTCGCAAAGCCTGCGACCTGAAAGAAGGGCCGCTCGGCATGAAAGAGGTCGAAGCGTTCGTGCCACTTCTCGAAGTAGCTCGCCAACACGGCGTCATCGAAGCCGCCCCGACCCCAAAGCTCTTTCCACTTCGGCAGACTGGCCGGCCCGAAGTTGCGATGCAGGATCGCCAACAGCAGCCGATGCAAAGCGACCGTCACGAGCGGCGAGTCATCGCGCAGTTCGCGCAGGTTGTTCGCCCGCAGAAGTGTGTCTCGCAGGCTGAGTTCGCAAGGCATGCCGTGCAGGTCGAGACACGGAATGAAGGGTTCGTCGATGAGGTTCAAGCTCACGATTGATGGACTCCGGATTGTTGATCGCGTTCGACGACGATTCCGAGTTCGTCGTCCCAACGCAGGGAGTAATTGGGAAAGCAAAACATGCCCGCAGCATCGAGCAGCACGAGGCAGTGATACTTCAGCAAGCTGGTCTCGCGCCAGGGAGCGGGCATCTCGAAGCCGCCGTCGCCAAACTTCAGATGCGCGACGCAAGCTCGGTGCGACAACGTGACGACGTTCTTCAGCAGCGACTTGATCGTAGATAGCGTCGGCTCGTGTGTGCGATCAACGATTTGCCGGCCGCCTCGGTCGAGAAACCACTCCGAGCCATCCGCATTCTGGAACAAGAGCAGGACAGAGACCGACGGCTCGGCAAGTCGCGTCAGCGCTTGCAACTTTGGGTGGGCATCCGGGTCATCCTCGGCAAGATCGCGGCTGAAGGCGTCGAGGATGTCGTCTTCGCAATGCGGCGACGGAATACGGACCTGACTGGCGTAGAACTCTGACTCGCGGACTTTTTCGTCGTGCTTCTGCCGACTCTGTTGAAGCGCGGCTTGCCATTCGTCAGTCACGGACAACGGCTCGTCGCTGTAGACCGACTCGACGAGCGACTCGATGTCGTTCGGCAAGTGAAGTTCAGGACGAGCCCGCAGGGCGAGGTATGACTTCAGCAGGACATAGCGCGAGTAAACGTATTCGCTGTTCTCGAAGTTCGGCAAACCGGCGTCATCCACGTCAGGTTCGATGATCCACAATTGAGGAGAACCGAGCGGACGTTGCTCGGCGGGGCGAGCATGACGTTGCAACCGACCGGCTCGTTGCAGCACAAGGTCAACCGGTGCGACTTCAGTGACCAACAAATCGAAGTCGAGATCAAGACTTTGCTCGATGACCTGAGTGGCAATCAGCAGGCAAGGACGTGGCGGACGCGGCCCTCGTTCCGGCGGCCCGAAGAGACTCAACACTTCTCTTTCAATCTGCTGTCTCTGACCGAAAGGAAACCGCGCATGAAACAACCGCAGATCGACGTTACTCCCGGCCAGCACGTCCCGCATCATCGAGTAAAGCTGCTGAGCACGCCCAACCGTGTTGCAGATCACCGCGACGCAACCGCCTCGGTCGAGCAACGCCTGCAACTCGGCAACAAGTGAATCCGCCTTGTGCCACGACACGTCGATGGTACGGCGGCGATCTTCGGTAATCTCAATCTGCCGACTGACAACGGGTCGCCCCGGCATAGCCACCGTGAGCCTTGGATAGACCGGCTCGGATTCCGGCAGGTCGCGTCCCGAGTACGCCTTCACGAGTTGCTGTCGTCGATTGCGAGGCAACGTCGCGCTGAGCAGCACCACCGAGCAGCCCAGCGCACTCAGCCATTCGAGCAACCGCTCCAGCAACTGCGACATGTAGGCGTCGTAGGCATGGACCTCGTCGAGAATGACCGTCTTTCCTGCGAGTCCAAAAAGCCTCACAAACATGTGCCGTGTTTGCAGCACGCCCATCAACGATTGGTCGATCGTGCCGACGGCAAACGGTGCGAGCAGTCCTTGCTTCTTGTTCTGCGCAAACCAGTCCTGCGCGACGACACGGGCTTTCGACTCATCCCTGATGTCTGAAACACAGAACTTCGCGCGAGCCTCATCGGCTCGAACTCGCAGCACATCAAACTCGTCCGAGAGCCAGGCTTGTCCGTGCAACAGATGCGTGTTGACGGTCTGCCCCGGATACCGCTGCTCCAGAAACCGACAGACGCGGCCAAACATCTGGTTGCTCGTCGCCT